>CAKSBK010000166.1 GCA_934438035.1 uncultured Christensenellaceae bacterium | reverse complement strand
TTATAGCATAGCGCGCACCGCTTGTATACACTTGCTCTTTATTGTATTTTTGCCGCTTCCCCCGCAAATACGTCTTTATAATCAGCGTATTTCCAAAGCTTTCAGCTTTATCCTCAAGGTAAGTAATTATATTCTCCTCTCCTTTTTTAAGCGTAACCCTTGCCTCATTTTCTCTTTCTTCCGTATATATCGATATATCGTTAAAATACAGCGCTTTCGGCACCGGTTTAACCGTAAATCCCTCTGTTTTAAGATTTTGAATAACGCTTTTAACGCTGTAAACCTCGGCGGCAGGGCAATACTCAAGAATATATGAAATCCCACCAACTTTCCTTTCATCCGCCGCCGTTATAAGAATAATATCCGGCTTAAGACCTTGCTTTTTTAAATATTCTAAAGACGACTCGTCTTTTCCCGTATCTATAAGAACGCATTTGCCGTCAGCCGTTAAAACAGAGAAGTCGCTGTTTTCGCTGTCTACCACAGTAAGTAAATTATCTCTGCACGTTTTAGGAAGAATATACCCCGCCGCGGCAATTATCAAAAACGCAGCGCATACTCCCGCCTTGAGCCGTGTTTTTACCTTTACGTTATCCGAAGCAATAAAGAGTATTATAAAAAAGCATATTATGCTTACTCCCAAAACCGCTGAACCGTTTACGCTTAAAAAGTCTGTAGCTTCGCCTATTTTTGAAACGCCGTTAAGGGCTTTTATCATATATCTTAAAGGCACCGCAAGATAAACCGTCGCTCCGCCGAAAACGCAGTATATAAGCGTTACTATAAGCACAAGAGGAATCAGCACCGAGCAAAACGGAATAACAAAAACGTTTATTATTACCGACGGAAAATAAAAGCTTCCGTTCATTTGAAAAAGTATGGGAAAAGTCCCTAAGGTCGCCAAAAGCGAGCTTGAAACGGCTTCTCTTATGATTTTAAATTTGATAAAGGAAAATAGCCTTGAAAAAGTTCCTCCCAAAGCAATCATGGAGAATACCGCAGCAAAAGATAACTGAAAGGAAGCGGAAAACACAGCCGCAGGGTTGTAAACGCAGGATAATATAAACGCCGCCCCTAAAGAGCTTAGCCCGTCTGAACGTTCACCGGATAATTGCGAAAGAGAAAAGATTATAAGCATAATGCCCGCTCTTGAAACCGAAGAAGAAAGCCCGGACATCAGCATAAACAAAACCACGCCGGCAGTCGTAACCGCAAAACGCAGTTTTCTTCTTAATTTAAGTTTTTTAGAAATGAAATCAAAAATGAGATATATAAATCCTACATGGAGGCCGCAAAGCACGTGAGAAATTCCGGCTGACCTGTAGCTTTTTGTCAATTCTTCTTCAATATCCTCCGTCATTCCCAATATAAACGCTTTTGCAACTCCGGAATCCGAAAAGAAAAGCTCGTCCGTCTTATTCGATACAGCATAGCGTATATCGTTGACAAACGAAACCGCGTCTTTTGCATGAGAGCTTCTCCCCGTGTCGTAAGAAAAAGAAGTGTACGCCGCTCCCTTTGATAAAAGATACTGCTTATAATCAAAGTCTCCCGGGTATGACGCCCCTTTGGGAATACTTACGCTTCCGTTTGAAATTATTATATCGTCAAGCAAATACCCGGTTTTTCTTGTTGTAAGGTAAACCTTTTCTTCTATACTTTCTCCGTTAACATAAACGTCTCTTAAAAGATAAGAATCGGTTTTTTCCGAGTACTTTACCTGCTCTACTCTTCCCTCAAGCCTGACGCTTCCGAGCTTTGAAATATCGTTTTTCGGCGGCAATGTACGAAAAGAATAATAAGCGCCCGAAAAGAGCATTATTGAAAACAGCAGCAGCACGGCGCTGTATTTGTATTTTGCGAAAACTACACAGCCTAAAAGCAATATTGCCGCTAAAACGCAAGAATACACGGGATTTGCTCCCGTGTTTTTTGCAAATAAAATACCCGTCAACATGAAAACCGCAGCAAAAAACAGCGGTCTTTTCCCTGTGACAGGTAAATCATCATATTTCAAACTGTTGTCCGATTTGCGCAAGAACCGCATTTCCCGTAAGCTCCCGTTTGATATCGTTTTCGAGGTAAAGCGGGCTTAAATGCGTAACTACGGTCTTTTTTGCGTATGACGCCGTTTTGCACGCCTGGGCGACCGTCATGTGGGGCCCGCCCTCGTGAATCTTCAGCAGTCCTCCGTCAACCAGATAAAGCTCCGCGCCCTTTGCAACATCCGAAATTTTATCGTTAAGCGTAGTATCTCCCGAATAGACAAACCTTTTTGCGCACTCTTCAAATAAGACGGCGTATGTTTCCACCGGGTGCGTCATGGAAAAAAAGGCAGCGTTTAAGCCGATTATATTTTCTTTAAAGCTGTCGAAAATATAATTCACCTCAAAAGAATCGTCGTTTGATATTTCAAGAGAACAGTTTTCCGGCGTTTTGGGAAGAAACAAGCGAATTTTCTTATCAAAGCCTTCCCTTGCCCTTAAAAGCCCCAGCGCATATTTAAGCGAAAACACATCGCTCATATGGTCGTAATGCAAATGCGAAAATATAATTGCGTCTATATCCCGTATGTCGATATATTTCTGAAGCACCGCAAGAGAACCCGGCCCCATATCTATAACGGCATTTTTACCCGCATTCTGCAGTAAATACGAGGAACACGCTCCTCCCGCTTTTGCGAACGGTCCGTTATTGCCTAATATCGTCAGCTTCATTTTTCTTGTCTTCCGCTTTTGATATTTCCGCCTTTAATTTTTCTATAACGTCGGAATTTAAATAGTCAAGCGCCTGAAAAACGGTATTTTTTATGGTAAAAGCGTCTGAGCTTCCATGCGTTTTAACAACTATTCCGTCTACGCCTATAAGAAGAGAACCGCCGTATTCACGGTAAACCATCGCTTTTGCAACTCTTTTAAAAGCAGGCTTTGCAAGCGCAGCTCCGATTTTTGTTCTTGTAGTACTCATAAGCTCGTTTTTGAGCATCTTCATAATAGCCTTCGCCGTGCCTTCAAGAGATTTCATAAGAACGTTTCCCACAAATCCGTCGCATACGAGTATATCGGCAGCGCCCTCCATTACATCTCTTGCTTCAACGTTTCCTATAAAGTTAACGTCCGATTCCTTTAAAAGAGTATATGCCTGTTTCGTGAGCGCACAGCCTTTTTCTTCCTCCGCGCCGTTATTTATAAGGCCGACGGTGGGATTTTCTATTCCAATACAGCTTTTTAAATATATATCGCCCATTTTTGCAAACTGCAAAAGCTGTTCCGCTCTGCAATCGACATTTGCGCCGCAGTCTATTAATAAAGAACGTCCCTTAAGCGTAGGTAAAAACGGGCATAACGCCGCCCTTTCAACGCCTTTTATTCTCTTAACTATAAGCTGTCCTCCGGCAATGGCTGCGCCGGTGCTTCCTGCGGTAATAAATGCGTCGCCCTTTTTCTCTCTCAGCATTTGCATGCCCACTACCATGGAAGAATCCTTTTTTCTTCTAACCGCGGTTACGGGCGACTCCGCCATTTCTATAACTTCCGTTGTGTTAACTATCTCGTATCTGTCCGAAAAGCCCTTATCCTTTAAAAGAGGCTCCAATATATCCTGTTTTCCCGTCAAAACGGCGCTAAAACCGTCTCTTTCTTTAAAAGCCTCAAACAGACCGTCTATTATACATTTGGGAGCATTGTCTCCTCCCATTGCGTCGAGTATAATTT
>CAKSBK010000165.1 GCA_934438035.1 uncultured Christensenellaceae bacterium | reverse complement strand
CTTTTAATTCCCTTTGCGATAATGGCGCTTTGCGTGGGGCTTATGGTGCTTCTTATAAAGTCCTCTTACGGCAGAGCGTTTAAGGCGATTAAAGAAGACGAGGTTGCCGCGGAGGCAATGGGAATAAATTTATTCAAGCACAAGGAAATGTCCTTTATAATAAGTTCGTTTTTCTCTGCGATAGCAGGCGGCCTTCTTGCCATGTATATGAACTCCATTCAGGCGGATACTTTTAAAATAGCAATGGCTTACGACATACTTCTTATAGTAGTTATAGGCGGCGTAGGCTCGGTAACGGGCTCTGTTTTGGGAGCGTTCCTCGTCACAATGGCAAAAGAATGGTGGTTAAGGTTCTTTGACGAGCCGCAGTTTATCGGCGGCTGGCAGGTGCCTCTTTTCAAGACGGGCTTCAGAATGGTAATATTCTCCATTCTCCTCATGGTTGTGGTATTGTTCTACAGAAGAGGTCTTATGGGAACAAACGAATTTTCATGGGACGCTATTGCACGCTTCCCGAAATGGGTGGCCTCCAAATTTAAACGCAAGAAGAAGGAGGTAAAGTGATATGGCGAAAAACGTACTTCACGTGGAAAATGTCACGATGCAGTTTGGCGGCGTTGTAGCCGTAAACAACCTCTCTATGGATATTAACGAGGGCGAAATAGTTGCGCTTATCGGTCCTAACGGAGCGGGAAAGACCACTGCGTTTAACGTAATTACGGGAGTTTACACTCCCACGAACGGCAAGGTCGAGCTTGCGGGCGAAACGATAAGCGAGGGCAAGCCCGCGGGAAAGATGAAAAAGCTTTACGCCGGCGAAAACCTCGGAAAATATAACAAGATAATTTCCTTAACGCCCGACAAAATAACCAAAAAGGGCATTGCGAGAACCTTCCAAAACATAAGACTCTTTAAGGATCTTACCGTTTTTGAAAACGTGCTTATCGCAAAGCACATGCATATTAAGGCTAACGTTTTTTCCGCAACGCTTCGCTTAAATAAAAAAGAAGAGCAGCAGATGAGAAAGGATACGGAGGAGCTTTTGAAGATAGTAGGCCTTTTGGAGCTTAAGGACGAAAAAGCTTCAAACCTGCCCTACGGCAAGCAGAGGCGCCTTGAAATTGCAAGAGCGCTCGCAACCGAGCCGAAGCTTCTTCTTTTAGACGAGCCTGCGGCGGGCATGAACCCGCAGGAAACGGACGAGCTTTCGGATTTCATATGTCAAATTAAGAATGACTTTAATTTAACCGTTTTTCTTATAGAACACCATATGAACCTTGTTATGGGAATTTCCGACAGAATATACGTTATAGACTTCGGCAAGCAAATCGCCGAGGGCACGCCGGAGGAGATACAAAAGAATCCCGAGGTTATTAAGGCATATCTGGGGGTAGAGGACTGATGGCAAATTTACTTTCTGTTAAAGATCTTAAGGTCAATTACGGCGGAATTGAGGCGCTCAAAGGAATTTCCTTTGACGTTGAAGAGGGGCAGATAATTACCCTGATAGGCGCGAACGGCGCGGGGAAATCCACTACGCTTAAAGCTATAAGCGGAACGGTTAAAGCCTCTTCCGGCAGTATTTCATATGAAGACACGGAAATCTGCGGATTAGACCCGCAGAAGATAGTTTCAAGGGGAGTGGTTTTGGTTCCCGAGGGAAGAAGGGTTTTCGCAAACCTCACCGTGCTTGAAAATTTAAAGGTGGGCGCTTATTTAAGAAAAGACAAGGACGGCATTGAAAGGGACATTGAAAAGGTCTACGACATGTTCCCCCGCTTAAAAGAGAGAAACTGGCAGATGGCAGGTACTCTTTCCGGAGGAGAGCAGCAGATGCTTGCCGTGGGAAGAGCGCTTATGGCAAGGCCTAAGCTCATAATGATGGACGAGCCCTCTTTGGGTCTTGCGCCTTTGGTTGTTGCAGACATATTTAAGTGCATAAAGAACATAAACGAGCAGGGAACAACCGTTCTTCTAATTGAACAGAATGCAAATGCCGCTTTAAAAATTGCTGATAAGGCGTATGTTCTGGAAACGGGCTTAATAAGCATGAGCGGAACCGGAGAAGAGCTTTTGAGAAACGACGCGATAAAGGAAGCTTATTTGGGAAGAAGCTCAAAATAAAAAACACTTTTCATTTAAATAGTGAGCGTATGCGGTGCATACGCTCTTTTTTATACATTTAAAATGTATATATACATTGCGATTTGCCTATTTTTCGCAAAAAACAGGCGAATTAATAAAAAATATGCAAAAAATATGCAAAAAACTATTGCACTTTTTGAAAAAGGGTTTATAATATTCACTATGAAAGTTTTAATTTTATTAAAGGAGAAACTGTTATGAAAAAATTCATGAAATTAACGGCACTTATATCGGCGCTTGTTATGGCTGTATTCTGTTTTGCGGCATGCGGCTCTGCGCCTGAAACCAACCCCGAGGATTCTGCGGCTCCCTCCGCTTCTGCTGACGCAAGCACTTCCGAGGGAGGAATGATAGCGAAGATTAAAGAAAAGGGCAAGCTTACCGTTCTTACCGAAGCGGGTTTTGCACCTTTCGAGTATATTGACACAAACAACAATATCGTAGGTCTTGACGTTGAGATTTCTCAGGCGATCGCGGATAAGCTCGGCGTTGAGCTCGAAATGGTATCTATGGACTTTGACGGTCTTATCGCTGCGGTTCAGTCCGGCAAGGGCGATATCGTTGCGGCAGGTCTTACCGCTAATGAGGAAAGAGCAAAGTCCGTTGACTTCTCGGTTAACTATATTGACACCGGTCTTTATATCATCGTTAAGGACGGGGACGACACCATAAAGTCTAAGGACGATATTGTAGCGGGAGTTTCCTGCGGCGTTCAGACGGGCACCACTTCCGACCTCTATGTTACGGACAACACCGAGGCTGAGGCAAGTCGTTATAAGACGGTTGCAGACGCTGTAGTTGCTCTTCAGTCCGGTAAAATTAACGCGGTAATCTGCGATAAGCTTCCCGCAGAGGACGCAGTTGCAAACAACTCCGATTTAAAGCTTTTAGACGAGCCCTTAACCGTTGAGCAGTATGCTCTTGCAATCGCAAAGGGAGATTCCGAGTTTATGGATCTCATCAACGGGGTCCTTAAGGATATGCTTGACAGCGGCAAGATCGAGGAGCTTTTGAATAAGCACATCGAGGCGGCAAGAGAGATCGGCGCATAAGCGGCAAATTAAATAAGCATTTCTTACGAGGAATGGTATATAACCGTTCCTCGCTTTTGAATATAAGGAAGGAATACAGATGTTTGACAATTTCGGGCAGCAGCTATATGACAATATTATAAAAGACGACAGATGGAAGTGGTATCTAGAAGGACTGGGGAACACGCTTATTATGACTTTAGGCGCGGTTGTAATAGGCGTGGTAATAGGCTGCCTGCTCGCAATATGCAAGGTTACGGCGGCGAACAGAAAAAGCCAAAGAATAGGAAGAATATCGTTTTTAGACGTTCTTTGGAAAATACTGAGCGGAATATCAAGCTTTTATCTTACTATTGTAAGAGGCTTGCCGACGGTAGTTTTACTCATGATGTTCGTCAATATAATTTTCCAGGCGGTGGATATAAAATTAAGTCTATATATCGCAATGCTGGCATTCGGCGTAAATTCCGGAGCGTATGTTGCGGAGATAATCCGTTCGGGAATAATGGCGGTTGACAAAGGACAGACGGAAGCGGGAAGAAGCCTTGGGCTTAATTCCGCAACTACCATGCAGATAATAG
>CAKSBK010000164.1 GCA_934438035.1 uncultured Christensenellaceae bacterium | reverse complement strand
GCGCAAGACCGATCGCAGTCCAGCCGGGGCTTGCGATTCCTGAAAGATACGCTACTCCCGGAAGCCCCATCAAAAGCCAGCTTGACATATCCGAAGCCTCGGCGCTCATTGCCGTAACGAGCGGCCCCAAAGTTCTTCCGCCCAAATAAAAATCACCCGCGGAATTATTCTTTTTAGTGAAATACACTCCTATAGCAACCATGAAGATAAGATAAACCGCTATAGTTAAGATCATACACAAATTGCCCGAATCCATATAAAAATACCTTCCTTATAAATTTTACATTGCGCATTATACCACACATATTTATAGACTGAAATACAGAATACATTTCGTACTTTTTATTGTATCAAACAGACATATTTTAGAATATTTCCCTATTTTTAGAGGTTTTTTATAGTACTTTTACTATACTTTAAAATATACTTAATGTTATAATACAAAAAACATCAAAGATTTTTATGTTGTACGCAGTTTTTTTCATACCTAAACGCACCTCTCTCCTAAAGCGTTTGCCCTATTTTTACGCAAACAAAAGAAGCTCGAACCTCCCGCTTCTCTCAAGCAAAAGTTCCGAGCGACAGCGTTCCGAACGAAGAGAGGAACGCTTAACCGAAAAAAAGCGGTAGTCAAGCGAGCCGTGAAAAACCGAGCAGAGCGATAGTTTTTCACGTGTGAGCGCTGACGTGCTTTTTTTCGGAAGAGGAGGGGCAATGACATATAAAAGCTTTTCTCTGTTAAGAGGAAAGCGTAAAAATGTCATTTGCCCCGACGCCGTGCCTTTGGGCGGAAGAGGAGCAATAGTCCGTAAGGCTAAGGGGCGGGCAAAAGACCGCCCCTAGCTAAAAGGACTTATTGCGACGACTGGGCGTTTACAACCGAGCAGCGTAGGCAAACGGGACTTTTTTCGGAGGGGCCGGAACGGCGAACTTTAAAAGCACTTCCGCTTCAGCGAAAGTGCGTAAGATGTTCGCCCGTTCCGACGCGCACCGTAGGCGCATATGAAATGTAAAATATAAAAAAGAAGCTCTAACCTCCCGCTTTCCACAAGCAAAATCTCCGAGCGACAGCGTTCCGAACGAAGAGAGGAACGCTTAACCGAAAAAAGTTTCTAGTGCATCCGAAACAAAAAACGCCGTCAGGCGTTTAACCGCACAAAGGTGGTAGGCAAACGTTTTGCAAAAAACCGAGCAGAGCGACCGTTTTTTGCAATTAGTGCAGCCGTGCCTTTGGGCGGAAGAGGAGCAATAGTCCGTAAGGCTAAGGGGCGGGCAAAAGACCGCCCCTAGCTAAAAGGACTTATTGCGACGAGTTATATAAGTTCTCTCAAAACAAGCTCCGTCTGGCCGTCGTTAAGACCTAATTCAATACGCTTAACCTTAGGATGCCTGCGGTAGCGGCGGCGCACCTCGTCCCTTAACTCCGTTCCGTTATGATAGCCGTGAATCACGCGTATGCGGTAGACGGCAGATCCCGCCTGCTTTAATCTTGCGTCAATAAGACTTATAGCCTGTGCCTTTGTCATTCCGTGAACGTCAATTTCCATGAACCCCGAGGACAATCTCATAGCGCGTCTATGACCTCTTCAAAATGCATGGAATGAGACGCTTTTACAAGAATCGTATCTCCCGGCAAAAGAAAATCCTTAAGGTGCGATATAAGCTCGTCTTTATTTTTAAAATAAAGTGAATTTTTAACGTTTTTTACCGTGTTTTTTGAAAGAGCCCCCGCCGCTATAACAAGGTCAACTCCCTGTTTTTCGGCATAATCGCCCACTTCCTCGTGAAGCTGGGGCGCGTTTTCTCCAAGCTCGCCCATATCTCCCAAAATCGCAACCTTTCTTCCCTCCGCCATTTTAAGCACGTCTATCGCGCTTTTAACCGCCGTCGGGCTTGCGTTATATGCGTCCGCAATGACCGTATATCCGTTCTTTTCGTATATATTCATTCTTCCGGAAGCGGAGACATATGAATTTATTCCCCTTTCAAGCTCAAAAGCGTTCATTCCGAGGGCGTCTCCCACGGATAGGGCGCAAAGCGCGTTATATATCATATGTTTTCCCGGAACGTGAATATAAATATCGAGCGTAAAACGAGGACATACAGCCTTAAACGAGGAACCCGAAAGCCCGTGAAGCGTAATATCAAGCGCACGGTAATCGTTATCCTCCCCCAGTCCGTAGCTTACGGTGTGAGGAACTTTCCCTTTAAGGGTTTTTAATTTGTCGTCGTCTCCGTTAACAACCGTCACCGCTCCCGGCGCGGCGTATTTTAACATCTCCGTCTTCGCGCGCAAAATTCCGTCTCTGCTGCCGAGATACTCAATATGCGCTTCTCCTATGTTAGTAAAAACGCATACGTCCGGGTGAACTATTTTTGAAAGCGCCTCAATTTCTCCGAAATGATTGGTTCCCATTTCTATAACCGCCGCCGTGTGCTCTTCTCTTAAGCCGAAAACCGTCTGCGGAACGCCCGTCTGATTGTTAAAATTTCCTTCAGTTTTATGCACATTAAACTTCACGGAAAGAAGACCGGAAATAAGCTCCTTTGTCGTCGTTTTGCCTACGCTGCCCGTAACGGCTACAACGGGGATATCAAAAAAACCTCTGTAAAACTCCGCAAGGTCTCTTAAAGCGCAAAGCGTATCTTTAACGAGTATATATGGCTTATCCGTATTAAGCTCCCTGTCGCTTACCGCGGCAACCGCTCCGTTTTCATAGCTTTTGTCTATAAACGAATGTCCGTCAAAGCGTTCCCCCTTAATTGCAACATATATGCTTCCGGGCGCAACCTTTCTTGAATCTATAACAACGGTTCTTGCAAGCTCTCTTCCGTCTGCGTTAAAAAGCTTGCCGGAAACGGCAGCCGCCGCCTGCTTAAGGTTAAAAATTATCATTCTTCGTATTTCCTTAAAGAAAGCTCTATTATCTTTTCACAGAGCTGTTCGTAATTTATTCCCACATATTTGGCTTCCTGCGGAAAATGGCTTGTAGGCGTCATTCCGGGAAGCGTGTTAGCCTCAAGGCAATATATGTTTTCATCTTTATCGACTATGAAATCCATTCTTGAATAAACGGAAAGACCGAGCGCATTAAACGCCTTTACGGATTCCTCCTGAACCTTTTTCGTAAGCTCGTCTGAAATTTTTGCGGGGATAATCTCCTCAATCATTCCCGCCTGATATTTATGCTCGTAATCATAAAAGCCCTCGTTGGGAATTATCTGCGCAACCGGAAGAGCTATACCGTCAAGCACGCCGCAGGTAAGCTCAATACCCGTTATAAACTGCTCGACCAATACCTCATTTTCGTATTTAAACGCCTCCGAAACGGCGGCTTCAAGCTCTTCTTTTGTGTCTGCCCTCGTAATTCCTATAGAGCTTCCTCCCGAGCAGGGCTTTACTATTACGGGAAGCTTAAAGTCGTTTGCAATATCCGCCCTGTTCTTTTTGTTATACATCTTTCCCACAGGGCAAGGTACGCCGTTATATTCAAAAACCTGCTTTGCCATGCCCTTCTGCATTGCAATCGCGCTTCCGAGATACCCCGCGCCCGTATATTTAATGCCCATTACGTCAAAAATCGCCTGCATTTTGCCGTTTTCACCGATTTCTCCGTGAAGCGCCATAAACACTATATCCGCCGCACGGCAAACGTCAAGAACGTTTTTTCCTATTTCTCCGAAGCCGCTGTCCGGGCGGGAGGCTTTGACCTTTTCAATATCGGGGGCCTCCGTCGAAACGGGACGGGGAGGCAAAAAGCCTTCCACATTAAAGACTTCTTCCGTATTC
>CAKSBK010000163.1 GCA_934438035.1 uncultured Christensenellaceae bacterium | reverse complement strand
TCGTTATGCAGCGGGGGTTTTTGCAGAAAATTACGTTAGTCAGCGTCATGGGAAGCTCGGGGCGCTTTTTTTCCGTAAGCGTGCCGTTTTCTATTATGTCAATAGTGCAGGAGGGGTCAACATAGCCTAAAATATCCATATCAACGTCTATTTTGGAATCTATCTTGATGATATCCTTTTTGCCCATTTTTCTGCTCTGCACGTTTTTGATAATGGCTACGGAGCAATCAAGCTCGTCTAATTTTAAGAGGTTATATATCTCCATACCCTTTCCTGCGGATATGTGGTCAATAACTATTCCGTTTTTAATGCTGTCAATATTCATTTTAAACCTCCAAAAGCTTCATTATGAGCGCCATGCGCATGTATTTGCCGTTTAAAACCTGTTTAAAGTAGCATGCTCTCGGGTCGTCGTCGATTGCTACGCTTATTTCGTTTACTCTTGGCAGAGGATGAAGTATTTTTAAATCCTCTTTGGCGTTCTTTAATTTTTCCGGGGTTAAGATATAGCTGTCTTTTAAGCGCAGGTAGTCCTCTTCGTTGAAGAAACGCTCCTTTTGAACTCTTGTCATATAGAGAATGTCAAGGTCTCCCATTACGGATTCAAGGTCGGTCGTTTGAACGTATTCCATGCCGTTTTTCTTTATTACGTCCTTTTTGATGTAGCTCGGCAGCTTAAGCTCCTCGGGGGAGATAAGTACTATTTTAACGTTCTTATAGTTGCTTAACGCGGTGATGAGGGAATGAACCGTTCTTCCGAATTTGAGGTCGCCGCAAAAGCCTACGGTAAGGTTGTCAAAATGACCTTTTTCACGGTAAATTGTGAGCATATCGGCAAGCGTTTGCGTGGGGTGGT
Source organism: uncultured Christensenellaceae bacterium (assembly GCA_934438035.1). Lineage (GTDB taxonomy): Bacteria > Bacillota > Clostridia > Christensenellales > Christensenellaceae > HGM11616. The sequence continues at coordinate 2,969 of CAKSBK010000163.1, read as the reverse complement.
TGTGGCCGCCGTCTCCTGCGTTTATAACGGGGATTGATGCGTTGTTTGCGGCTACAAGCGGAGCGCCCTCTTTGGGGTGGCGCATAGCTATAATATCGGCATAGCAGGAAACTACCTTTACGGTATCCGCAACGCTTTCTCCTTTTGAGGCGGAGGAGCTCATTGCGTCGGCAAAGCCTATTACGTGGCCGCCCAATTCATACATTGCCGCTTCAAAGCTCAGCCTTGTTCTTGTTGAGGGTTCAAAAAAGAGCGTTGCGAGCTTTTTGCCTTCGCACTTTTTTGCATATTTCTGCGGGTTTGCGATTATATCGTTTGCGGTTGTTATGAGCTCCATAAGCTCTTCGGGTGAAATTTCGGCTATATCTATTAAGCTTCTGTTCATTTTATTTCTCCTATCCAGCTTTCGTCCTGCGGGTTGTCTCTGAAAGCGAGCAGCCTTTCAATGTCTTCTTTTGCGATATATCCCTCGCTTGCGGCAACGCTTGCTATTGTGTCAAAGTCCGTCAGGCTTATGTTTTTAACGTTCGCTTCGGCTAAACGCTTAAGGCCTTTTTTCATTCCGTATGTGAATATGCTCGCAATGCCTATTACCTCGGCGCCCGCTTCTCTTAGCGCTTCAACTACGTCTATTACGCTTCCCCCGGTAGATATGAGGTCTTCTATTACGACTACCTTTTGACCGGGTTTAAGCTCGCCCTCTATGCGGTTTTTCCTGCCGTGGTCCTTTGCGCCGCTTCTTACATACCCCATAGGCATGTTTAAAATATGTGCGGTTATTGCGGCGTGAGCTATGCCTGCGGTTGAAGTTCCCATAAGCACCTCTGCGTCGGGGTAGTTTTTCTTAACGACCTCGGCAAGCGCGTTTTCAACGTCGTTTCTTACCTCGGGAGAGGTGAGCGTTAAGCGGTTGTCGCAGTATACGGGGCTTTTTATGCCGCTTGCCCAGGTGAAGGGCTTATTCGGGCTAAAGAAAACCGCTTTAATTTTGAGTAAATCCTTTGCAATCGTTTCTTTCATGTTAAACTCCTTTTATCCTATAAATTCATTTAAACATCTTTCGTAAGCCGCAACGGGGTCGGCAGCGGCGGTGATGGGCCTTCCGACGACGATGTAATCGGAGCCTATGCGTTTTGCTTCCTTAGGCGTCATTACTCTTACCTGATCGCCCTTTTCTCCGTCCTGGAAGCGTACGCCGGGAGTTACGGTTAAAAAGCCTTTTTTGCATGCGCCGTGAACCGCCCTTGCCTCAAGAGGCGAGCAAACGACGCCGTCAAGCCCTGCGTCGCTTGCGTTTTTGGCGTAATGAATAACGACGTCCTCAATGGGTCTGTCTATTAAAAGCTCGTTTTTCATGCGCTCTTCGCTCGTTGAAGTAAGCTGAGTTACGGCTATGAGTAAAGGACGCGTTCCGTCGGGGCGGGTTAAGCCCTCTAAAGCGGCGGTCATCATTTCCTTTGTGCCGGCGGCGTGAAGATTTGTCATGTCGACGTCAAGCCGGGAAAGAACCGCCATGCTCTTTTTAACTGTGTTTGGGATATCGTGAAGCTTTAAATCCAAGAAAATTTTATGACCTCTTTTTTTAAGCTCTCTTACTATTTGCGGACCCTCGGCATAGTAAAGCTCCATGCCTATTTTAATAAAGGGCTTTTTGTCCGTGAACTTGTCAAGAAATTCGAAAACGTCTTTTTTGCTTGAAAAGTCGCAGGCTATAATTACATCCTTACCCATTGTGCGCACCTCCTGTAATATCTTTTAATGAATTAATACCGTATTTTTGCATTGCTTTCGGAAGATCCTCTATTATTTTTTTGCAGGCGTAGGGATCTATAAGGTTTGCCGCGCCCACTTCAACCGCCGTTGCGCCTGCAAGCATCATCTCAATTACGTCGTCTGCGCTTGATATTCCCCCCATTCCCACTATCGGTATCTTTACGGTTTTGTAAACCTGATATACCATTCTTAAGGCGACGGGGAATACCGCGCTGCCGGAAAGCCCGCCGGTGACGTTTTTTAATACGGGCTTTTTTGTTTTTAAGTCTATTCTCATTCCGAGAAGAGTGTTTATAAGGGATAGACCGTCAGCCCCCGCTTCTTCGCAGGCGGCGGCGATTTCCGTTATGTCGGTTATGTTAGGCGTAAGCTTTATTATTACGGGCTTTTTTGTTGCCGCTTTAACTGCGCTCGTTACTTCATAGGCAGTTTTTGGGCTTGTTCCGAAGCCCATTCCGCCGCCGTGAACGTTGGGACAGCTGATGTTAACCTCAAGCCAGCCCACCTGCTCTTCTTTATCTAAAAGCTCGCAGGTTTTGACGTATTCCTCGACGGAAAAGCCGCTTACATTTGCCATTACGGGCTTAAAAAAGCATGTTTTAAGCTTTTTAAGCTCGCAGCTTATAACCTTTTCAACTCCCGGGTTTTGAAGACCGACGGAGTTTAACATTCCCGAGCTGCATTCCGCAATTCTCGGCGTGGGGTTTCCGTAACGCGGGTTGAGCGTGGTTCCCTTAAAGGAAAAGCTTCCCAAAATATTTATGTCGTAGAAGTCTGCAAACTCATAGCCGTAGCCGAAGGTTCCGCTTGCGGGAATTACCGGGTTTGAAAGCTCTATGCCTAAAAGGTTTACGGAAGTATCTACCATACTATTTCCTCCTTTTTTAAAACGGGACCGTCTTTGCAAATGCGCTTATATCCGTACTTTGTCTTGCAGCTGCAGCCCATGCACGCGCCGAAGCCGCAGCCCATTCTTTCCTCAAAGCTCAATTCCCCCTCGGAAACTGAGGCAGTATATACCGCTTTAAGCATGGGTTCGGGGCCGCAGGCGTAAAAATAACTGTAGGAAAGGTCCTTTAATGCGTCCGTAACAAAACCCTTTATGCCGAGGCTGCCGTCCGCTGTGGTGATATAAACCTTTGCGCCGAGCTTTTTAAATTCATCCTCAAAGAAGACCTCGTCTTTTGAGTTAAAGC
>CAKSBK010000162.1 GCA_934438035.1 uncultured Christensenellaceae bacterium | reverse complement strand
GTATTAACCGTTGCGGGATCGTAGCCGAAATAAACCTGGTCGTCCGCAGTGTCGCCTATATCGTAAGTTCCCGTGCTCTTAAGCCTTCCTTTGGCATATCCCCTTGCGACGACCGCCTGCGCCTTTAGCGCCTCCTTAGGGTAGCTGTCCGCCATTTCGTGAGAAACCGTGCCGTAAAGATATTCCTCCATAGACAGCCTGTTTACCGCCATAAGCGAGCCGGAATTACAATAAAAATACATGTCTCCCAAATATTTTCTGTTTCCGTATTTTAGTCCGGCAAGAGAAATCAGGTTGGAAGAGGGCTTTTTATCTCCCCTCATAAGCATAAACGGGGAAGCCGTGGAAAAATTATACCCGTTTCCGGAAATATTGACGTTAGTTCCCGAAAGGGTAAACGTGTAAGTGCCTGCGGATAAAGTTGAACCGTTGTTTGCGCAGTAGTAATTATTTCCTATTGTAACGGTCAAGCTTTTGGGTGCGGAATCTGTAAAAGCAAGCTTTACCCTTACAAGATCTCCTCCTCCCGCATATGCGTCGGAATCCGTCTTAAACACCAAAAACGATGCGGCTAATATAAAAGCAGCCAAAAACACCGCTAAAATTCTTTTTTTCATAAGTAGACCCCTTAAAATTTTTGCGATAAAACGCTATTATCGCATTTTATACAGTAATTATACATCAACGGCATTTTTTTCTCAATGCGTAAATTGTAAACAATCTTTTAATCAAAAAACGGGCGAATACTCGCCCGTTCGCATAAACTTGCCGCAAAACGCCGCCCGGCGCCCCGTCAGGCTTACACTTTTCAGCAGCCGCAGCCGCAGCCGCCGTTTCTTGATTCGCTTTCGCCGCAGCCGCCGCAGCAGAGCAAGAGAAGAATTATCCAAATACAGCTGTTATCGCCAAAGTTCATGCTATTGGAACCGCAGCCGCCGCAGCAGAGTAAAAGGATGATTATCCACCAGCAATTATTGCCGCACCCGTTATTAAAGCAATTCATAAAGTTTCCTCCTTTAAAAGACAAATACTTTTGAGCTTTTCTAAGCTTACGATATACTATGTCGTTTTTTAAGATATGTTCCTCCTGCGGCAAAAATAATGTCGATAGTATTTTTTTATGCTTCTTTTCTCATATATAAAACGCTAAAGCTTAAATTTCCCCGCCATTTGTTATACGATAAACAAATATTCAATAAATATTAGTTATGATTTTCACAATTTTTTACTTTTCCCCTTAACAATCGCAAAATTCTCTTTGAAGTATACCCTGCTTTATGCTATTATTAAATGAGCATAATATGTTGTTTAACAAGGAGGAATTAAACATGGCAAACAGTATCTGCTCTATCCCTTTTAAGGGAACGCCGGAGCAGGAAGCGGAGCTTTTAGCTCAGATTAATGAGCATAAAGGGCAGCCGGGCGCTTTGATGCCCGTTTTGCAGGCCGCTCAAAATATTTACGGCTATCTGCCGATAGAAGTGCAAAAAATGGTCGCCGAAGGCTTAAACGTGCCTCTTTCCGACGTATACGGCGTTGCAACCTTCTATGCGCAGTTCTCTCTGCAGCCCAAGGGCGAATACAGAATATCCGTATGTCTCGGAACCGCCTGCTACGTTAAGGGCTCGGGCAAGATTTTTGATCTCTTTTCCGAAAAGCTCGGAATCGGAAACGGTCAATGTACGCCGGACGGCAAATTCTCTTTAGATGCCTGCCGCTGCATAGGCGCTTGCGGTCTCGCCCCCGTCTTAACCGTCAACGACGAAGTTTACGGCAAGCTCACGGACGACGACGTTGACAAAATTTTAAAGAAATATCAGGCGATGTAATTAAGGAGGCATAAATGATTAATACAGTTAAAGATCTTAACCTCCTGCGCGAGGTCGCAAAAGCAAAAATGGAGGGCTACGAGCAGCAGATATTAATCTGCGGCGGAACAGGCTGCACCTCCTCCGGTTCAATAAAGCTTTATGAAAAGCTTTTAAGCGAGATTGCAAGACACGGTCTGGAAAACAAGGTAGCAGTTATTAAAACGGGCTGCTTCGGTCTTTGCGCTTTAGGACCCATTCTTATCACTCAGCCCGACGGCTGCTTTTACGCAAACCTTGAAATGGAGCATATCCCCGAAATAATTGAAAAGCATATTATCGGCGGCGAACCCATAAGAGAATACCTCTATAAAGAAACAGTCGGCGAAGACGGCAGCATTCATAAATACGACGAAACTCCCTTTTACAGTTCTCAGGAAAGAGTTGTTTTAAGAAACTGCGGAGTTATCGCTCCCGACGATATAGAACAGTATATCGCAAAAGACGGCTATCAGGCTCTTGCCAAGGTCCTTACGAGCATGACCGCAGAGGAGGTTTTAAAAGAACTTGAGATTTCCGGCCTTAAAGGAAGAGGCGGCGCAGGCTTCCCCACATATTTAAAATGGACTTTCACCAGAAACGCTGTAGGAGACGAAAAATACGCTTGCTGCAACGCTGACGAGGGCGACCCCGGCGCGTTTATGAACCGCTCCGTTTTAGAGGGTGACCCCCACTCGGTTTTAGAGGCCATGACAATTGCCGGCTGGACTATCGGCGCACATCAGGGCTATATATACGTCCGTGCGGAATACCCCATTGCCGTTGATCACCTCAATATAGCTATTAAGCAGGCGCGCGAGCTCGGTCTTTTGGGCAAAAACATTTTGGGCAGCGGCTTTGATTTTGATATCGAGCTGCGTCTCGGCGCAGGCGCTTTCGTATGCGGCGAAGAAACCGCTCTTATGCGCTCTATAGAGGGCAAGAGAGGCGAGCCCAGAGTACGTCCTCCGTTCCCCGCAAACAAGGGTCTCTTTGAAAAGCCTACGCTTCTTAATAACGTTGAAACATATTCCGTTATTCCTCAAATCCTCTTAAAGGGCGGCGATTGGTACGCTCAGTACGGTCCCGACGGCGCTCACGGAACAAAGGTATTCGCTCTCGGCGGAAAGATTAACCATACCGGCCTTGCGGAAATTCCCATGGGCACGACGCTTCGCACAATAGTTGAAGATATCGGCGGCGGCATCCCCGGCGGAAAAAAATTCAAGGCGGCGCAGGTTGGCGGTCCTTCTGGCGGATGTATCCCCGCTTCGCTTATAGACACTCCCATAGAATACGCCTCCTTAAAGGCGGTCGGAGCGATTGTCGGCTCCGGCGGACTTATCATAATGGACGAAGATTCCTGCATGGTTGACATCGCAAAATTCTTCCTTGAATTTACCATAGACGAATCCTGCGGCAAATGTACCGCTTGCAGAATCGGCATGAAGAGGCTTTGGGAAATCCTTGACCGCATAACCTCCGGCAACGGAGAAATGGAGGACCTTGACAAGCTTCAGGAGCTTGCGGCTCACATTCAGAGCTCTTCTCTCTGCGCTTTGGGTCAAACCGCTCCCAACCCCGTTCTTTCAACCTTGAGATATTTCAGAGACGAATATATCGCTCATATAGTTGATAAGAGATGCCCTGCCGGCGTATGCAAAAACCTCGTTACTTACTCAATTGACGCCGATAAGTGCAAGGGCTGCACGCTCTGTTCAAGAGTATGTCCTGCGGGAGCAATTGAGGGAACCTTAAAACAGCCTCACACCATAGACGTTAAAAAGTGCTTAAAGTGCGGCGCTTGTATTGAAAAGTGCAAGTTTAAGGCTATTGTAAAGAAGTAAGGAGGATATTTAAATGAATATTAAAATTAACGGCATCCCCTATGAAGTTGAGGATGGTCAGACTATCCTCCAGGCTTGCCACAGCGTAGGCATTCGTATTCCCACCCTCTGCTGGCTTAAGGAAATTAACGAAATCGGAGCT
>CAKSBK010000161.1 GCA_934438035.1 uncultured Christensenellaceae bacterium | reverse complement strand
GGATAACCGACACCACCTTCAGAGACGGTCAGCAGTCAAGAGAACCCTTTACCGCCGAACAGATGGTTCACATTTATAAGCTTCTTCATAAGCTCGGAGGAGAAAAGGGTATTATCCGTCAAAGTGAATTTTTCGTATATACCGATAAGGACAGAAGAGCTCTTGAAGAGTGCCGCAGCCTGGGCTATAAATTTCCGGAAATAACAACCTGGATAAGAGCGAACAAAAAGGATTTTGAGCTGGTTAAAAACCTCGGCATCGAGGAGACGGGCATACTGGTAAGCTGTTCCGATTATCACATTTTTAATAAAATGGGACTTACGAGAAGCCAAGCCATGGATAAATATTTAGGCATAGTTAAAGACGCGTTAAGCATGGGCATAAAACCCCGCTGCCATTTTGAAGATATAACAAGAGCGGATTTTTACGGCTTTGTCGTTCCCTTTGCAAACGCCCTCATGGAACTTTCCGAAGAAAGCGGAATACCGATAAAAATAAGAATGTGCGACACCATGGGCTACGGCGTAGTATATCCCGGAGTTTCCATGCCGAGAAGCGTTCCCGGTCTTGTATACGGTCTGCGCTTCTATGCCGGCGTACCCTCAGAGCAGCTCGAGTGGCACGGTCATAACGATTTTTACAAGGTCGTCGTCAACTCCACCGTATCCTGGCTTTACGGCGCTTCCGGCGTAAACTGCTCCATTTTGGGAATAGGCGAACGTACCGGAAACTGCCCGCTTGAGGCTATGGTTATGGAATACGCTCAGCTTAAGGGCACGACCGACGGAATGGATTTAAGCGCAATAACGGAGATTGCGGATTATTTTGAAAGCGAGCTCGGAGAGGTTATCGACCCCAAAACCCCGTATGTCGGCAAAAACTTTAACGTCACCCGCGCGGGAATCCACGCAGACGGACTTTTAAAGGATGAGGAAATATATAATATTTTCAACACCGAAAAGCTTTTGGGAAGGCCTGTAAGGGTAATGATAGGCGAACACAGCGGCGCAGCCGGAATAGCGCACTGGGTTAACACCTACTTCAGGCTTAAGGCTTCCGACGCCGTTGACAAGAGAAGCGACTTTGTAACCGCGATAAAATTGAAGGTCGACGATATGTTCGCAGGCGGCAGAACCACCTCCCTTTCGGACGATGAAATGGAACATATTATAGAATCAGTAGACCCCAAAAAATACGAAGCTCTTAAAAGACGTTAGTATTTAATATATTATTACCTAAAAAATGCGGCTTCCGGGAAAAACACCGTCAGCCGCATTTATATTGCCTTAACACAACATAGGTGTTATACTTTCTTTATGCAAAAAGGAGTTTTACATGAAGGAAATCGCCTGCGCCGTAAAATGCGCTTCATATGAAAATAAAGACGTGTCTGTCGCAATAAACCGCTGCTTTAACGAACTAGGGGGAGCCGAAAGCATTTTTAAGGGAAAGAAAAACGTGCTTATAAAGGCAAACCTTATGCGAAAAAGCAAGCCCGAGCAATGCTGCGTGACGCACCCCGCCGTAGTTTTGGAAATTGCAAAAATCGCAAAAAAATATTGTCCTAACGTAACGGTATGCGACAGTCCCGGCGGAACATATAACGCGCAGGCGTTAAAGGGAATTTACCACGCCTGCGGTTATTCCGACTTTTCCCAATACGGAATAAATTTAAATTACGATTTTGACTACAAAAGCACCGAGATTAACGGAGAGGTTTTAAAAAGCACCGATATAATATCCCCCGTTTTGCAGGCGGATATAATTATTAACGCGGCAAAATTAAAAACTCATATGCACGCTACTTATACCGGAGCGGTTAAAAACATGTTCGGCTGCGTGCCCGGTCTTTTAAAGGCGGAGCTTCATTTTAACTGCCCCGAAACCGAAAAATTCGCAGGAGCGATAAACGATATTTCCTCTTTTACAGCTCCCGAAATTTCCTTTATTGACGCGGTTATGTCAATGGAGGGAAACGGTCCCGGAAGCGGCGAGCCCCGCTTTACGGGAGCGATAATAGCCTCAAAAAATATGTATTCGGCAGACCTTGCCGCGCTTAAGCTTATAAACATCCCACCGGAAGAAGTCCCCATCTTAAAAAACGCAAACAAAAGAGGGCTCTGCGATTTTTGCGTCACCGTAGCGGGAGACGACATTGAAAAAATGAAAGTAGCCGATTTTAAGCGCTCTGACTTTGCGGATAACGACGTGTTAAGAGGAAAAGTTCCCGACTTTTTAAGAGCTCCCCTTAACGGCTTTTTTAAGCTTAAGCCGTATATAGACAATAAAAAGTGCGTAGGCTGCGGCGTTTGCGCAAAGGTATGTCCCGTTAAATCCATAAAAATAACCGCTGCAAACAAGGCGCATATAAAAAGAAGAAAATGCATAAAGTGCTTCTGTTGTCAGGAATTCTGCCCCAAAAAGGCAATTTCCGGCAAGAGAAACGCAATTATTTCGGCAGCGGTAAACGCAACGGACGACAGGAGGAATAATTAATGTTAAATATAGTTTTGGTTGAACCGGAGATACCCGCAAATACTGGGAACATCTCGAGAACCTGCGCGGTTACGGGCGCAGCTTTACACCTAGTTTACCCGCTCGGCTTCTCTATAGACGAAAAGCACTTAAGAAGAGCCGGACTTGATTATTGGGATAAGCTCAACATATATAAATATGAAAATTTAGACGACTTTTTCAACAAAAACAAGGGCGGAGAGTTTTTTTATTTTTCCACAAAGGCTCATAAAAAGCACACGGATATTAAATATCCCAAGGACGCCTACCTCATTTTCGGAAAAGAAACCAAGGGTCTCCCCGAGCCTCTAATATTTGCAAACCTCGACAGAGCCGTAAGAATACCCATGAGAGAAACGCTGCGCTGTCTTAACCTTTCAAATTCCGTTGCCGTCGCCGCATACGAATACCTGCGCCAGCAGGATTTCGCCGATCTGATATAAAAAGACCTGCCCCAAGGCAGGCTTCTTTTTTTAAGAAAAATACTTCGCAATTTTTTGCATTCTTTTAGCGCCCTCAACCTTAAAGGGACACCTTTTGTCGCAGTGGCCGCATAAAATGCAGTCCTTTGCGTTCTTTTCAAGCTTCGCGTAATGTTCTTTTGCGAGCCTGTCTCCCGAAAGCGCAAGGTCGTAGTATTTATTAACGAGCCCGACGTTTATTCCCACAGGGCAGGGAGCGCAGTGGTTGCAATATACGCAGCTGCCGTATGCCGTTTTCGCCGAAAGACTGCCTATTACGGAATAGTCTTTCATTTCCTTTGGCGCATCAAAAAAGCCTAAAAGCTCTTCTAAATCTTCCATATTTCTCACGCCGGGAAGCACTGTTAAAACGCCGGGTCTGTCAAGCGCGTATTGTATACACTGATATTTTGTAAGCGCGCTGTTAAAAGGAGAGGCCTTTTCGTCAAAAAGTCTACCTCCGTGAAACGCCTTCATTACGCTTATCCCCACTCCCTCTTTAACCGCTTTTTTAAAAAGGTCCGCGCGCTCCTTTGCGCTGCCTATGCCGTACTCGTCGCCCATTTCGCAGTCATACGCGGGGTTTATGCTGAACATCATCATGTCCATAACGCCAAGGTCGATTGCGCGGCTCGCAACCGCGGGAGTATGCGAGGAAAAGCCTATTCTTCTTACGACTCCCTCCTTTTTTAGCTTGTATATAAGCTCCAGCACTCCCGAAGAAATAAGCTCGTCTAAGTCCTTTTGCTCATCAACGCAATGAAGAAAGCCGAAATCGCAATAATCGGTCTTCATTTGCTTAAGCTCCGAAAACACGTTTTTCTCTATTGTCGAAACGTTTCTTGACCAGCCGTACTCTCCCCTGTCGTTATACACGGCTCCGAAATGCT
>CAKSBK010000160.1 GCA_934438035.1 uncultured Christensenellaceae bacterium | reverse complement strand
GGAATAAGCCTCGCCCTCAACCTCTTCTGGGCGCTTAAACGTAAGATAATCGCGTAAAAATCGCAGCTTCTCGGGAACATGTCCGTCAACAGCCGCCGTAACGTTTTTTCCCATGCTTTTAAGCGCAAGGTAAAGCGCCGCCGTACTGCCCAAAGTATCTCCGTCCGGGCTTACATGCGATACAAGTAAAAAGTCGTCGTTGTTTTTAAGACTATCTGTTATATTCTTCATGCGACTCTCCGTTTACAGTCATTTTAGAGTCCTTTTCTCTCGCTTCGTCTATGAGCTTGGAAATCTGTATGCTGTATTCTATGGAATTATCGTGAATAAAGGTAATATTGGGTATTCTTCTTATCTTTATTCTTTCGTTGAGCTTCGCCCTTATAAAGCCCTCCGCAGATTTTAGCGCGGTAAGCGTCTCTTCGATTTTCTGCGGCGTATCCATTATGCTTACATATACCTTGGCATATTTTAAGTCCTGAGTAATTTCCACCCTTGTTACGGAGGTCATAGGACTCATTCTCGGATCCTTAAGCTCCGTAAGAAATATTTCGGAGAGCCCTCTGCGGAACTCTCCTTCAATTTTAACAATCCTATTATTCGCCATACTACCTCGGCACCTCTACCATCTCAAACGCTTCGATAACGTCGCCCTCTTTTATATCGTTGTAATTTTCAACGGTAATTCCGCATTCAAAGCCCGAGAGAACCTCTTTTGCGTCGTCCTTAAATCTCTTTAAGGAGGAAACGCTGCCCTCGTGAACTATAATGCCGTCTCTTACTATTCTTATTGAAGCGTTTCTCGTTATCTTTCCGTCCTTAACCATACAGCCTGCAATAGTTCCTATTCCGGAAGCCTTAAAGGTCTGTCTTACCTCCGCATGACCGAGAACCTGTTCTTTAAACTTAGGAGCAAGCATGCCCTTCATTGCGCTTTCAATATCCTCTATAGCGTTATAAATTACTCTATAAAGCCTGATATCCACATTTTCGCGCTCTGCCGCAGCGGTTACGGTGCTGTCCGGACGAACGTTAAAGCCGATTATAATTGCGTTTGAAGCGGAAGCCAAAAGCACGTCGGATTCGCTTATCGTTCCTACGCCGCCGTGAACCACTCTTACTCTTACTTCGTCGTTTGAAATTTTCTCCAAAGACTGCTTAACCGCCTCAACAGATCCCTGAACATCCGCTTTAACGATTATATTGAGGTCTTTAATCTGTCCCTCGGCTATCTGATTATAAAGGTCGTCAAGAGAAACCTTGCTCATTGCCTTTAATTTTTCCGCCTTGGCTTTGTCTTTGCGCTCCTCGGCAACCTGTCTTGATAATTTATCCTGCTCTACGGCGTAAATCACGTCGCCGGCTTCGGGAACCTCTGAGAAGCCTATTACCTCTACAGGCATTGAAGGACCCGCCTTTTTAACGTTCTTTCCTTCGTCGTTTAACATTGCGCGCACTCTGCCGTAAGCCGTTCCCGCAACAATGGTGTCGGAAATTTTAAGCGTACCGTTCTGAACCAAAACGGTTGCAACCGGACCTCTTCCTTTATCAAGGCGAGCCTCGATAATTGTTCCCTTTGCCATTCTGTCGGGATTTGCCTTTAATTCAAGCATATCCGCCTGTAAAAGAATCATTTCAAGCAAATCGTCAATTCCCTTATGGAATTTTGCGGAAACGGGAACCATTATGGTATCTCCTCCCCAATCTTCGCAGATAAGCTCATACTCCGTTAAATCCTGCTTGATTTTATCTATATTTGCGCCCTCTTTATCGATCTTGTTAATAGCGACGATTATGGGAACGCCGGCTGATTTTGCATGATTTATGGCCTCAACCGTCTGCGGCATGATACCGTCGTCCGCAGCGACTACAAGTATTGCGATATCCGTAGCCTGCGCGCCTCTTGCACGCATCGCGGTAAACGCCTCATGTCCCGGAGTATCAAGGAACGTAATTTGTCTTCCGTTGATTTTTACGGTGTATGCGCCTATATGCTGGGTTATGCCGCCCGCTTCACCCTCGGTTACTTTCGTGCTTCTTATAGCGTCAAGAAGAGAGGTTTTGCCGTGGTCAACATGACCCATTATCGTAACAACCGGCGGACGCGTTACGAGGTCCTCGTCAGAATCGTCCTTATCCTCCGCAACGAGAATATCCTCGGCAGATTGCTCAAGCTTCTGCTCAAGCTCAATTCCGAAATCAGAAGCGACAAGACTTGCCGTGTCAAAATCAATATCGGAATTTATCGTAGACATTACACCCAAAAGGAAAAGCTTTTTAAGTATCTCCGCAACAGGCTTGCCGATTTTTTCCGCAAAAGTCTTTATTGATACGGTATCTCCCGTTATTATTGCCTTTTCAATTTTCACAGGCTCGGGCTTAGGCTGTTCTCTAAGCTTATCTTTCCTGTGAATTTTCTTTGAGCCGAACCTTTCCTCGTCCTCGATTATGCCCTTATCCTTAAACGCCGGGCGCTTCTTTCTGTTGTCGTCGTCCGTCTTCTTCTTTTTATCAAAGTTATGGTTATTTGCTTTTGTATTATCTTTTGTTGCAAATCCCTCGGGAACTGACGGCTTTGGCTTTCTCTGCGGAGCGGGACGTCTGTTGTTCTGGTTCTGGTCGTCGTCCTTATCCTTTGCAAAGCCGCCGCCTCTGTTATTGTTGTTAAAGGGACGCTGAGGCCTGTCGTTATTAAACGGGCGCTGAGAGTTTCTGTCATAGGGACGTCTTTCGGAAGACGAGCTTCTCTCCCCATAGCTTCTGTCAGAGTAATTTCTCTGCGGTCTGTCCTGAGAGCTGTAGCTTCTTCTCTCCTGAGAATCGTAATTTCTTGAAGGACGCTCGGAATTAAACCTTTTTTCGCCGTCATAGCTTCTTGAAGGACGCTCGGAATTAAACTTCTTTTCCGCCGCTTCCTCCTTTTTATAAACCTGCTTTTCTTCGGCTTTTTTAGGCTCCGCCGCCTTAGGCTCTTCCGCCAAAACGGTTTTAGGCTCCGGCTTTACATCCGTCTTTACTTCCGGCTTTACTTCCGGCTTTACCTGCTCTTCGGTTTTGGGCTTTGCCGCCGGCTCCTGCGCTTTTGTTTGTACGGCTTGCGCCTTTTTTTCCTGCTTTTCCATAGTGGGTTGTTCTGCGTTTTTCTCGGTCTTCAATTCCGTCTTTTCCTCTTGTTTTACCTGCAAATTCTGAGCTTCTTCAGTCTGTTTCTGCGCCATAATTTCTTCTTCATGCTTCTTAAGCGCTTTTCTTTCCTCTCTGTCTCTTATTCTTGCAATAAGATCCGTTTCAAGCTTTTTTGCTCTTTGCAGTTGGTCTTGGCTGCTGTTTTGGGTCGATATCACCTTATCCATAACCTGCTGCGTATAATTTGTAAGATTTTTATTTACTTCAAGTATTTTAACTTTACTCAAGCGCTGCACCTCCGCTTTCTTGTTGTTGTGCGATTTGTAAAAGCCTCTTGGCAAAGCCGACGTCCGTTACGCCGACAAGCTTTACGCTTTCCTCACCGCATCTTTTTCCGAGCACTCCCCCCGGGCCTATTTCAATAAGCTTTACCGAATAATACCCGCACATGTTCTCAGTATCTTTTTTCGTCCTTTTCGAAGCGTCTTCGTCAATCAACAAAAGTTTTACCTTTCCGCTTTTTACGCCCTTTTCACAGGCAAGTGCGCCGAAAACTACGTTTCTTGACCTGACCGCAAAGCCCAAAATTCCGAAAAAATCATTTCTCAATATCACGGCGCAAAATCACCCTCCTGATTTCCGAATAAATGCTTTCCGGTATATCGCAGTCAAGCGCACGAGAAAGCGCCTTTGATTTTATCGCCTTATCAAGACATTCCGTCTTAGGGCATATATATGCTCC
>CAKSBK010000159.1 GCA_934438035.1 uncultured Christensenellaceae bacterium | reverse complement strand
ATTTTTGCCTTTGCAAACTATTTAAAGGAAATAAATAAGCCCGTATGGATCCGCCACGTCGTGGTTCCGGGAATTACATATAAGGAAGAAGAGCTTAAGGCTTTGGGAAGATTTTTAAAGACGCTTACCAACTTAAAAAAGCTTGAGGTGCTTCCGTATCATTCAATGGGCAAGGTAAAGTACGATAACTTAGGCATGGATTATAAGCTTAAGGATGTTCCCCAGCTTACAAAAGCCGAGGCCGCTAAAGCCGAAGAGATTATAAAAAAAGAAATGAACGCATAAAAAAAGGCTGCATTGCAGCCTTTTTTGTATACCCGTGTTTGTTGCGGTTATGTTATTTTATGAGATACCGGCAGAGCTCTTTTAAAGAGTTTACTATAGCCACGGGGGAAAAGGCTTCGATTTCCCCTTCGGGTGCAAAGCCCGTTATATTAACCCCGAGAGCGTCTATGCCGACGTTTTTTGCGGCCTGCATATCCTGGTCTCTGTCGCCGATCATTAAAAATTCGCTTTTAGCGCTGCCGGGGTGACGAAGCAAAATACTCTGCAAAATTTCCGTCTTGTTGCCGTCGAGCGAGGGTCTTCCGCAGATTGCTTCAAAATATTGCGTGATTTTGAAATGCTCCGCAAGCTTATCCGCAAAGTTTTGCGGACGGTTCGTCGCAAGATAAAGTGTATATCCCGCGCTTTTTAAGCGAAAGAGGGATTCCTCTGCGTAGGGAAGAAGCTCTCCGTCGTAAAGATATTTTTCCAAAGTGAGCTTTCTATAGTATTCCGTAGCCTCCCATGCGGTCTTATCGTCAAGACCGAAACGCTCGCGGGCGGAATCGTAAAAGCTGGGGCCGATTAAAAATTTAAGCTCGGAGGGGTCTTTTTTTATTCCGTAATGCAAAAGCACTTCGCTTCCGCAGGCAGTTATACCGCTTGATGAATCCATAAGCGTGCCGTCAAGGTCAAATAAAAGGTATTTATATTTCATAGTCAATCTCCGTCTATAGCAGAAAATTCAATTTCAAGATAATCAAAGTTAACAGGCTCTATAAAGTCCGCCGGAAAGAACTTTGTACGCGAAAAATGCGCAAGCTCGTTGGCGTGCTTTTTAAGCCAAACGGGCTCGGAAAGATCGAGCTCCTTATAAATTTGCCACAGGCATTCGTTGAGCGCTTCGGTTAAATCCGTATTGTCGCTTACCGCTTTTGCACGCTTTATCGTTTTGTGTTTTTTAACTTCATTTGCCCAAACTCTCAATATTGCACCCCCAATCGGCAAAATAATTATACCGCATTAATTAAAATTTGTGAATACGTGTAAAATTATTGATTATTTTTTCACTTTTTAATATAATGGATTGTATAATGTAATTTAGTATGGTATATTCAGGTTAACATATCGGAGGGCGCTATGGCGGATAATTCGGGAAAAATTTCAGAGGCGGTAATTCACAGGCTGCCTAAATACTATAGATATTTAAACGAGCTTGAAAAATGGGGAGAAACCAAAATTTCTTCTGCCAGAATGAGCAGAGACATGGGCCTAAACGCTTCCCAAATAAGAAGAGATTTAAATTGCTTCGGCGGCTTCGGACAGCAGGGCTACGGCTACAGCGTTGGAAAGCTGAAGGCGGAAATCGCCTCTATTTTGGGAATAGATAAGACTTACAAGGCGGTTATAGTAGGCGCGGGAAATTTAGGACACGCGCTTTTGAGATATCCCAGCTTTAAAAAACAAGGCTTTGATATTTTAGGACTGTTTGACGTCAACGAAGATCTTGTGGATAATAAAGAAATATTTGACGCAAAGACGCTTGAGAGCTTTATAGAAGAGCACGGCGGGGTGGATATCGGGATAATCTGCACGCCTAAAGATGCGGCTCGGGACGTTGCATACAGATTGGCGGACGCCGGGGTAAAGGGCATTTGGAATTTTGCGCCGGAGGACGTCAGCATTCCCGGAGTGCCTGTGGAGAACGTCCATTTAAACGACGGGCTTTACGTTCTTTGTTACAGGCTTAATGCGGAAAGATTTTAAATTTATTTTATAACAGAGGAAAAAACATAAGATGAACAAAAGAAGACGTGTATCAAGGTCTCGCAGCGCCGCAAGGAGCAGGGGAGGAGCGCAGAGCTTCTTTACGAAAAAGAATATAATAATATTATCCTGCGCAGCGGCCGCAATAATTATAGCGGCTGTGGTTCTTATAGTAGTGCTTGCGGGAAGCTCTAAGAATGTTAACCCTGACGAGGTCAGCGTGGAAAAGCTTATGGAACTTAAGTTCGATAACGGAGTATCCGTCGAGGGCATAGACGTTTCGGGAATGAAGTTTAAGGAAGCTATAGACCCGGTTAAGGCGAAGGCGGAGACAATGCTTGACGAGCTTAACGTAAAATACATAATAGAAGAGGAAGAGCACAGCGTAAGCGCTTACGAAATGGGCGCATATATCGATTATGCCGCCGTTATGAAAGAGGCGATGTTCGGAGAAACGAAGGACTATCCTCTCAATTATGAAATCGACAAGGCGAAGCTTACCGAGGCGATAACGCCCGCATGCGAGGAACACACGAGAGACGCAAAGGACGCCACGGTTGCGCTTGACGTTGACTCAAACGAAGAGACGCTTACGGTTAGCGCCGACATCGTTTATACCGACGAGGTTACGGGACTCGGAATAGAGAAGGACAAGCTGGCGGAAAAAATTGCGGACAGCGTTAACAATAGGACGTTTGCAGCTCCGATTGAGGCGGAAATTGAAACTATAGAGCCCAAATGGACTAAAGAATTTTTACAGCAGAATATGAACGTTATGGGAGAATATTCCACGACGTTTAAGGATTCGGCATACGGAAGAAGATTTAACATCTGGAAGATGTCTACCGTTGTATGCGGAGTTGTGCTTATGCCGGGAGAGACGTGGTCAATCAACGAAGCCGCGGGAGACCGAACTACGGCGAACGGCTGGGCGGACGCTGCGGGAATCAAAAACGGGGCGTATGTCGACGAGCCGGGCGGAGGAATCTGCCAGGTTTCTTCAACGCTCTATAACGCCGTTTTAAGAAGCGAGGTAACCGTGGTAAAGAGGTCTCATCATTCTTGGCCGCTTTCCTATGTTCCCGTGGGTCTTGACGCGACAATTTCAACGGGCAGCCCGGATTTTGTTATTTCAAACCCCTACGACACGCCTATAATTCTTGCGGTGCGCTGCGACGCTTCAAGCGAGCGCTCTATAAGAGTGAGAATATACGGACCGGAGATGGATTATAAGCTTGATTTTACAAGCGAAATAGTTGAAGAAAAAGAGGCGGACCCGATAAAGACGACGATTGACCCCTCATTGTCCCCCGGAGCCTCTAAAAAGGTTAAGCCGAGACATAACGCGCTTACGGTAAATATATATAAGCACGTTATAGACAAGAGCACCGGCAAGGAGATTTCAAAGGAGGTTTACAGGGTGGAACGCTACAACGCGTTTGCGGGAATGATAGCCTACGGACCCGAGCCGACGGCTACTCAGACGCCGGAGCAAACCTCAGAGCCGGCAGCATAAGATTTTAAAGGCGCTTCTTTTAAAAGAGGCGCTTTTTTATGTCGGCAAAGTGTAAAATAATGGCGGAAAAATGAATTTTGCATTGTGAAAAGGTCAAAAGTATTGACAAAACGGGGCGTAACTCTTACAATGAGTAATAAGGGTAAAAGCGTTTTGGAATGTGGGTGTGCTCGTGGAGAGCGATTGCCCCGCCAGGCTAGGCTATGGGTTCAAACCCCATCACCCGCTCCAATATTATATCTAAAGCTAAAAGGAGAACAACAGATGGCAAAGCAGGTTTACAACAGAACGAAGCCGCATGTTAACATCGGAACAATCGGCCAT
>CAKSBK010000158.1 GCA_934438035.1 uncultured Christensenellaceae bacterium | reverse complement strand
AAGCAGATTCTGAAGCAGTTGTCATACTGTACGCATTCCTTCTGAGAACCGGAGGGAGTGATGGAGAGTATGCCGTCCTTATGAGCCTCTTCGTTAAGCGCTATGCAAGCGCCGGAAGTAACAGCGCCCAGAGAAATGTCCATGCCTGCGTCCATAAGCGTGTTATATGCGCTTACCGCGTTAGTGGGGTCAGCCTGGTCGTCTTCCATTTTAAGCTCAAACTTATAGCCCGCAACGCCGCCGTTCGCATTGATTTCGTCAACGGCTATCTGAGCGCCCTGCTTAACGGATACGCCGTAAGTCGCATAGTCGCCGGTAAGAGGACCGGAGCCGCCGATGATTATCGTCTTATCCCCGGAAGCGTCGCCGCTGTTGCCGTTAGAGCCGCACGCCGTTACGCATACAAGAGCCATAACGAGCGCAAGTACAAGACAAATTGCCTTTTTCATAGTTAATTCTCCTTTAAAATAATAGTAAAATTTATATATTATCGGCAAAACCGATAATTGCATTTAAAAAGCGGCCTTGTCCTTTTTAAACAAGCCGCTTTGCTCACCGATTATTAAACTGCATATACTTCGCTCTGCGACCTGCCCGAAATGTTCTTTTTTACATGCCTGCCGATAATAATCGCCCCGAGGACGGCTAAAAGCACCGTAATTCCCGCCCATATGACGAAAATGTACGCAAAGAACACAGCAGCCGCAAGCGCCGCCTTGAAAAATGCACGGAAAACAGCGGTATTCATAAAAGCTCTAAAACTCTTTTTCATGCCATTCCCCTCCGTTTCATTTTCTTATGTGATATAATAAGCTCATTTTTTATAAATGTCAACAACTTTTTGAAAAAAATTAATATATGTATGAATGAATTTCATCTTATACTACTTCATATATTACGTTTAATATTTCATTTTTTCTTGTTTTTTTTCATCGCTTTAGCGCAGTTTAGTGTTAAACAATGCGTTTACGACGTGTTCAATCTCATACCCGCTTATATTTATACATTATTTTTGTTAATATAAGCAATTTTATTAAATTTTTATTAAAGCACTTTTTTTGAAAAAACATCTGTTTTTGCCGCCGCCGCAGGCTTATTTTCACTTGCAAAATCAAAAAAACCTTTCCGCAAACGAATAAAATATCAAATTCATAATTGACAGCGCGTTTTCTCAATGCTATAATCAGACCATTAAAAGCCTTGACCGGAAAAGAGTAGCTTTTGTTAAAGCTTAAAGAGAGCCTGCGGCGGGTGTAAGCAGGCAGCAAGTAGCATAGCGAAATACGCTTCGGTAGCTTCCTTTTTGAAAACAAGTAGAATAGGACGGGCGCGACCGTTATATCGCACGTCGGTTCCTTAACCGTCATTGAGGTGGTCTTTAAAAGGCAAACAAGGTGGTAACGCGATAATTCGTCCCTGTGCATACGCACGGGGATTTTTGTTTTTAAGCGCTTTGCGGCACAGCCGTAAAAATATATTATCATTATATAAAAGGAGAACAAACCAACATGAAAAAGACAATTGCTTTAGTTGCGGCGGCTTTAACGCTTGCGCTTTGCGTCTTCTCTTTTGCGGGCTGCTCCGGCGGCACTTCAAAGGAAGACGGAACCTACACCATAGGCATATGCCAGCTTGCCGAGCACCCCGCTCTTGACCAAGCCACCGAGGGCTTTAAGGCATATTTAACCGAAAAGCTCGGAGATAAGGTCGTTTTTGAAGAGCAGAACGCTCAGGGCGAGCAGACGAACTGCACCACCATCGTCAATAAATTCGTCTCAAGCGGCGTTGACCTTATAATGGCTAACGCGACAAACGCAGTTAAGGCTGCAAGAGAAGCTACCTCGGAAATACCCATCGTCGGCACCTCCGTTACGGATTACGCAGCCTCCGGACTTGTTGAATCAAACGACGCCCCCGGTGCAAACGTATCAGGCGCTACCGATATGAACCCCGTTGACGTTCATGTTAAGCTCATGGGCGAGCTTCTTCCCGACGTTAAGACCGTAGGCATTGTTTACTGCTCCGCCGAGGAAAACTCCAAGCTTCAGGCGGACGAGGCAAAAACGGCCTTTGAAAAAGCGGGCTACACCGTTAACATTTACACCGTTGCGGATTCAAACGAAATTCAGACCGTGGTTTCCAAGGCGTGCGGCGAGGTTGACGCTTTCTACGAGCCTACCGACAACCTCATCGCTTCAAACGTACCCACAATGAGCAACGTGACCACTCCCGCAAAGAAGCCCGTTTTAACGGGTGAAGAGAGCATGTGTAAAAACGGCTTTCTCGCTACGTACTCCGTTTCTTACTATGACCTCGGATACAAGGCGGGCGAAATGGCTTACGACATTCTCGTAAACGGCAAAAACCCCGCCGAGATGCCCATATTCCGCTTTGACTCCAACAGCCTCACTCTCGTTATTAACGAGGATAATGCTTCCGAGCTCGGAATAACCATTCCCGATTCTTTAAAGAAATAAAAAACGAAAGGCTTAATTTATGGCTTCACTTTTAAACTCTCTTCCCGGCGCAGTTGCGCAGGGCTTCGTCTGGGGCATTCTTGCCCTGGGCGTTTTCGTTACGTATAAGCTGCTTGATTACGCCGACCTTACGGTAGACAGCAGCCTGTGCACGGGCGGAGCGGTTGCCGCAGTATGTATTACGGCGGGCATGAACTGCTACCTCGCCCTTATCTTCGCAATTTTGGCCGGAATGGCGGCGGGGCTTATAACGGGCGTTCTTCATACCGTCCTCGGCATACCCGCAATATTGTCGGGAATACTGACGCAGCTTGCGCTTTATTCCGTAAACATGAGAATAATGGGGCTCACCTCAAACATTGCGGTAAGCAGAACGGAATACTCCTTGGTGCTTACAAGCGCCGAGATGACTACCGCGCTTTTAATAGGAGCGGTGTTCGTTGCCGCCGTAATTGCCGTTTTATATTGGTTTTTCGGAACGGAACTCGGCTGCTCCATCCGTGCGACGGGCAACAACGAGCATATGTCAAGAGCGCAGGGAATAAACACCAACACCATGAAGGTTTTGGGGCTTGTAATCTCTAACGGACTTGTAGGCCTTGCGGGCGGTATTTTGGCGCAGTACCAGGGCAACGCCGATATTAACATGGGCAGAGGCGCGATAGTAATCGGCCTTGCAGCCGTGGTAATCGGTCAGGTGCTCTTCCACAGAGTAAAGAACTTTGCCCTTCGTCTTTTATCTACCGTAATAGGCTCGGTAATATACTTTATAGTATATACAATAGTAATTTGGGCGGGCCTTTCAACTACGGACTTAAAGCTCTTCTCCGCGGTAATCGTTGCTATATTCTTAAGCGTGCCCTATATTAAAAGCACTTATTTCAAGAAGAAAGCGAAGGGAGGCAAGGCGGATGCTTGAGCTTGATAACGTCGTAAAGACCTTTAACGCAAAGACAATTAATGAAAAAACAGCGCTGTGCGGAATTAACCTAAAGCTTGAGAAGGGAGACTTCGTAACCGTAATAGGCGGAAACGGCGCAGGAAAATCCACCATGCTCAACGCCGTTGCGGGGACGTTCCCCATTGACGGCGGAAGCATAATAATAGACGGAAACGACGTCACAAGGCTTTCCGAGCATAAACGCGCCGCATTTTTGGGCAGAGTTTTTCAGGACCCCATGATGGGTACCGCCGCAGATATGCAGATTGAAGAAAACTTAGCCCTCGCCGCAAAAAGAGGCAAAAAAAGAGGCCTTAAATGGTCTGTTTCCGCAGCGGACAGAAAGCGCTTTAAGGAGCTTTTAAGCGCTCTTGATTTAGGCCTTGAGGACAGACTTTCCGTAAAAGTCGGCTTGCTTTCGGGCGGTCAAAGGCAAGCGCTTTCGCTTCTGATGGCGGTAATGC
>CAKSBK010000157.1 GCA_934438035.1 uncultured Christensenellaceae bacterium | reverse complement strand
GGAAGAGGAGCAATAGTCCGTAAGGCTAAGGGGCGGGCAAAAGACCGCCCCTAGCTAAAAGGACTTATTGCGACGAGCGCCTCTATGGCGCTTATCCTATTTAAACGAAAACATAAAAAAAAGCTCGAAACCTCACATTTCTCACAAGCAAAAGTTTCGAGCTTTTGCGTTCCGAACGAAGAGAGGAACGCTTTACCGAAAAAAGTTGGTAGTCGAGCGAAGTAAAAATAACCGAGCGACAGCGATAGTTATTTTTACGGGAGCGACGACGAGACTTTTTTCGGAAGAGTCGGAACGGCGAACTTTAAAAGCGCTTCCGCTTTCAGCGGGAGCGCGTAAGTAGTTCGCCCGTTCCGACGAGTTAGGGAAATATCATTATAATAAACTGCGAAACCAAAACTACCAAAACAAGCGCTATGGGGTAAGTTGCTGCATATGCTGCGGCAACGTTATCCGTACCCGCAACATGAACAAGCGTTCCCAAAGCGGGAGTGGAGGTCATGCCGCCGGTGATAGAACCCAGGTTGTTGAAAAGGCTTAACTTTAACACCTTGCTTGCAAAGAAATAGCCGATTATCATGGGGATGATTGTCATAAGCGCGCCGTAGAGGAAGTATTCCGCCTTGAAGTACTTAACGAAGTTAGCGCCGCCGGGGATACCTGCGCCGATGAGGAAGAGCATTAAGCCGAGCTCTCTGAATACCTGAGCGGTCTCGCCCTTTACCTTAAAGCTTATGGGTCCGACGTGTCCGAAGTGTCCGAACACTAAAGCCGTAAGCAGGCAGCCTCCCGTTGTTCCCAAAGAGAACGTTGAAGAGCCCATGGGGATCTTTATTGAGCCTACAAAAATACCGACTATAACCGCAACCGCAAAGGGAGCAAAGCCGAAATCGTCAACGTCGATAAGCTTGCCCTTGTATGCCCTCTTAGAGGAACCGTCGTCAAGAGGAGCAATCTTCGCTCTCTCTGCTGCGATATCCGCCTTTGTGAACTTGGGGATAAGCTGAACGAACAAAACAACGCCTACAACGCCGAAAAGATATGCGATTCCGTGACCAACCGCGCAAGCCTCTTCAAGAGAAGCCGCCGTAGCAGCGTCATATGAATTTGCTATGGTATCCTTAGCTGCGGAGAATGCGGGAGTAGAAGTAAGGGCGCCCGAGAGGATTCCCGTTCCCATTGCGGAATCACATCCGCCTAACGCTACTATTGCTACGCATACAAGACCGCCGGATATAATTATGATTGCACCGAGCAGTATATATGATTTAAAATTCTTCTTCAATCCCTTAAAGAAGCCGGGGCCTGCGATAAATCCGACCGACGTAACAAACAGCATTAAGCCTAAGTTTTCAATAAGCTTTAATGCGTTTCCCGCATAGTTTAAGGTTTCAGCGTCTCCTTTTAAAATAAGCTGATCCTTTAATGGGGTGTACAAAAGTGCGCCGAACAGTAAAGCGATTATAAAAACGCCCGCCGTTCCGAGATTTACGCCTTTAATCGTTATTCTGCCGAGACCGTAGCCTACGGCAGTTATGCCAAAGACGCAAAACATTAGGAAAGTAATCGTTTTAATACTGATTACCCCTGAAAAAAGTTCCATATAAATTTAACCTCCATGAAATACCGCAGCCGCCCGAAATACATCGGGAGGCCGCAGTTTTACTTACTAATTTTCTCGATTAGTCCTCGAATTTACGAACGTAATCGGGAAGAAGCTTGGGAGATACCACGTCGGTCTTAATGCCCGCAGCAGCCTGCTCCTTAGCGAATTTCTCAACATGCTCTAAAGTGAGCTTGCCTACCGTAACGCCCTTTGACTTTGCAGCGGCGTTCTTTCCGGCTTTTCTGCCGAATACGATAACGTCGAGAAGCGAATTGCCCATGAGTCTGTTTCTTCCGTGAACTCCTCCGGAAGCCTCGCCTGCAACGAAGAGGTTTTCAACCTTGCTCATGCAGTCGCCCGCAATTTCAACGCCGCCGTTCTGGTAGTGAAGTGTGGGATATACGAGGATAGGCTCAACTCTCATATCGATGCCGTATTTCATGAACATACGGAGCATTGCGGGAAGTCTCTTTTCGATTGTTCCCTCGCCGCCGATAGCTTCGATCATGGGAGTATCAAGCCATACTGCCTTGCCCTGAGGAGTCTCAACGCCCTTTTCTCTCGTAGAGCATTCTCTTATGATAGCGGAAGCTTCAACGTCTCTCGTTTCAAGAGGATATACGAAAGCTTCGCCCTCTCTGTTTATAACCTGAGCGCCCAAGGAACGAACCTTCTCCGTAACGAGTGCGCCGAAGATCTGAGAAGGATAAGCAGCGCCCGTAGGATGATACTGTAAAGTATCCGCATAAAGAAGGGGAGCGCCTGCACGGTATGCAAGAACAAGTCCGTCGGCGGTTGCGCCGTAGTGGTTGGATGTCGGGAAGCCCTGGTAATGGAGTCTTCCTGCGCCGCCCGTTGCGATAATAACGCACTTTGCTTTAGCAACGGAAATTTCGCCCGTCTCCATGTTGAGAAGAACGGCGCCTGCAGCTTTACCCTCTTCGTCCTTGATTATTTCGATTGCTGCGGTGAAGTCAACAACCGGAATCTTGCGGTTAAAAACCTCGTCGCGGAGCGTCTTCATGATAGCCGCGCCGGAATAGTCCTTAGCTGCGTGCATTCTCTTTCTGGAGGTGCCGCCGCCGTGGGTGGTAATCATGTTGCCGTCCTTATCCTTATCGAACATAACGCCTAATTCGTTTAACCATTTAATAGCAGCGGGAGCCTCTGTTACGAGAGCGTAAACGAGCTCCTTTCTTCCTGCGAAATGGCCGCCGCCGTAAGCGTCTATGAAGTGGATATAAGGAGAGTCGTTCTCTTTATCTGCAGCCTGTATGCCGCCCTCTGCCATCATTGTGTTTGCGTCGCCGATACGAAGCTTTGTAGCTATCATTACGGAAGCGCCCGCTTCGTCTGCCTCTATCGCTGCGGAAGCGCCTGCGCCGCCGCCGCCGATTATGAGAACGTCAACGTCGTAGTCAACCTTTGAAAGGTCGATATGCTTTCCCTCTATTCTGGAGTTAGCCTGCAAAAGCTCCGCTAACTGAGTGGGGACCTTTTCGCCCTTGTTGGGGCCTATCTCAAGCACGGAGAACTGGTCTTTTCTGTAATCGGGGTGGTATGTCTCAAGAAGAGTTGTCTTCTCTTCGGGAGTCATTCTGATCTTTGTGAGGTCAAGTCCCATTCTTTCGGGTCTTGAAGCCTCGACCTTTTTAATGGACTCAAGCATTTTGGGATCTGTATACATTATTCTAATCCTCCTTACTTCTCGATATCTCTGTTGTTGTAGAGATTCTTAACCTCGTCAAGAGGCTTTGCAAGAAGCTCCTTCATAGATTCCTCAAATACGCCGTCCTCAATCTCCTTAACTCTCTTTGTGAGATGCTTGGATTCGGGAGCGATGTATTTGCCTGTAAGACGACATGCAAGTATGCCGACCTGAGGATGAGATATGCCTGCGGGGCAGCGTGAAGAACAGCAGCCGCACATTACGCAGTCAAACGCCTCCTCGGCGCACTTCTCATACTCGCCTCTCTGAGCGTATGCGATATACTGCATAACGTTAAGAGACTGCGTGCAGGATTTTGTGCAGGAGTTACAGCCTATGCAGGAATAAATCTCGGGATAAATCTGCATCATAAGCTGCTCTGTGGGCTTAATCTCATTTATGTTATAAAGCTCTTTTACAAGGGGGAAGAAGGGAAGCGTTGCAACGTACATTCCGTCTTCAACCTGGGTAGAACATGCGAGGCAAACCTTTAACTCCTTATCACCGGCAACTCTGTAAAGCGTTGCGCAGGCGCCGCAGAAGCCGTTGCGGCAGCCGCAGCCTCTTTTAAGC
>CAKSBK010000156.1 GCA_934438035.1 uncultured Christensenellaceae bacterium | reverse complement strand
GCCCAAGGGCATTGAGTCGGTGCGGCGGTAAACGTCCTTCATCCTGTCTATATCCCTTAAAAACATTTGACAATATGCCATCATGTAATGCGCAAGCGTTGTGGGCTGAGCCTTTTGCAGATGAGTATACGCCGGCATTATGGTGTTTAAATTATTTTGCGAAATTTCAATCAGCTCAAGACAGAGCGCTTTTAAAGAGGAAATAACCTCCGTTTCTTCGCTTTTCATATACATTCTGAAGTCAAGCGCAACCTGGTCGTTTCTGCTGCGCCCGGTGTGAAGTCTCTTTCCCGCTTCGCCTATGCGCTCGGTT
This sequence comes from uncultured Christensenellaceae bacterium, assembly GCA_934438035.1. Taxonomy (GTDB): domain Bacteria; phylum Bacillota; class Clostridia; order Christensenellales; family Christensenellaceae; genus HGM11616. The sequence continues at coordinate 3,580 of CAKSBK010000156.1, read as the reverse complement.
AAAAGTCTTTCAATGTTCATATGTATGTCTTCGTCGTGAGGTGAAAAATGCACCTTGCCCTTTTCGATATCCGAAAGTATGCCCGCAAGACCGTTTACTATAGCCTCTCCGTCTTCTTTTGAAAGTATTCCTTGGCGAACCAGCATTTTTGCATGCGCAGTGCTTCCCTTTATATCCTCTTTATACATTCTTGAATCAAAGGATATTGAAGAATGAAAACCCTCCGCAAATGCGTCCGTATTTTTTGTGAAGCGACCGCCCCAAAGCTTTGCCATGTTTATATATCTCCTTAAAAATTCAATGATATTCAATATTTATACATATATTATACTATACATTTGACAAATTGCGCTATAGTTTATATGATTATTTAAAAGAGGTATATTAAATGAGAATTTTAGGGATTGACCCCGGTCTCGCAACGGTAGGCTACGGGGTTATAGATTATAACGAAAACGAGCTTAAGCTTGTGGATTACGGAACCGTTACAACGCCGCCGGACTTGAAATTGCCGGAGCGCCTGGATATAATATATAAGGAAATGATGTGCCTTTTAGATACCTTCATACCGGACAATATTTCGTTTGAAGAGCTGTTTTTTGCAAAAAACGTCAAAACGGCGATAAACGTTGCGCACGCAAGAGGCGTGCTTTTGTCTTCGGCGTATCAATATACAAAGGAGCTTTACGAGTATACGCCGCTTCAGGTTAAGCAGGCGATGGTCGGTTACGGCAGGGCGGACAAAATACAGATTCAGAATATGGTTAAAAACATGCTGGGCTTAAAGCATGTTCCCCGCCCGGACGACGCGGCGGACGCCTGCGCTATAGCAATAACGCATGCGATGACACTTAGGCTTTCGGGAATATTTAAGATTTAGAAGGATGAAATATGATAGCATATATTTGCGGAGACGTTTTATATAAAGAAAACGATTGCATTATAGTTAAAGCGGGCGGCGTGGGCTATGAAATAAGGGCGCCGAAGCATACGTTAAATTCGCTTAACGCCGGAGATAACGCGGAGCTTTATACTTCCTTTATAGTTTCAGACGCAGGCTTGGCGCTATACGGCTTTGAGACGCTTGAGGAAAAAAGGGTGTTTGACAAGCTGCGCGGAGTAAACAAGGTGGGCGGAAGAACGGCGATGTCCGTAATTTCCGAGATGAGCGTTTCTCAAATAGCTTCCGCAGTTGCGGCGGGAGACAAGAAGGCGTTTTCCAGAGTGCCGGGAATAGGCGCAAAAACTGCGGAGCTTATTATTTTAGAGCTCAAGGGCAAGCTTTTGCCTGTAAGCGCGGAGGAGACCTCCGCCGCTTTGGAGCAGGCGGACGCAAAAAACGTCGCCATAGATTCGCTTATTGGCTTAGGCTTTACACAGGCGGATTCCGCCGCAGCGGTTGAGGCGGTAAGCGTGCTTTGCGATACTGCGGAGGATATGGTGGTTTTGGCTCTTAAGAGATTGGGAATGTAATTTGGAGAGAAAAGAATGATTATTTCACAGCTTGACGTTTCCAGGCTAAAGGACGAGACGGGCGCAACCCTAAAGGAATGCGAAAACGCTCTTGGTACTGCGGGCGGGGATTATGAATTTGCGCTTTCGGTGCTTAAAGAAAACGGAAAAATTAAAAAGAGCGCGAAGAGCACGCTTGCTCCAAAAAAACAGAGGGTTGTAAACCCTGAGAAAAGCGAAAAGGACGTTGAGACGGAGGGAGAATATAATCTTCGCCCCCGCCTTTTAAACGAATATATAGGACAAAGCAAGGTCAAGGAAAAAATGCGCATTTTTATAGACGCAGCAAAAAAAAGAGGGGAGCCTTTAGACCATGTTTTATTATACGGACCTCCCGGACTCGGAAAAACCACTTTGTCTTATATAATAGCGAACGAGCTTAACGTAAATATAAAAATAACCTCGGGGCCGGCGATAGCTCACCCGGGAGACCTTGCGGCAATACTTACAAACCTAAACGAGGGGGATGTGCTTTTTATTGACGAAATCCACCGTTTAAACGCCAGCGTTGAAGAGGTTTTATACCCTGCGATGGAAGATTATGTTTACGACATGATTTTGGGAAAGGGACCTTCCGCCCGTTCCATGAGAATTGATTTAAAACGCTTTACGCTTGTCGGAGCGACGACGAGGGCGGGAATGTTAACCTCTCCGTTAAGAGACCGTTTCGGAATAATAAACCGCCTTGAGCTGTACAGCGACGAGGATTTAAAAATAATAGTAGACAGATCCGCGGGGATATTGGGAGTTGATATAGACCCGGAGGGCGCTTTGGAAATAGCTCGGCGCAGCAGGGGGACTCCGAGAATAGCGAACAGAATGCTCTCAAGGGTGAGAGATTACGCAGAGGTCATGGGAAACGGCGTTATAACAAAGAAAATGGCGGCGGAGGCTTTGAAGCTTTTGGAGGTAGACGAGCTGGGGCTTGACCGGGTTGACAGAAACGTGCTTATGACGATGATTGAAAAGTTCGGAGGAGGCCCCGTCGGGCTTGATACTATTGCTGCGGCGACGGGCGAGGAAGCAAACACCATCGAAGACGTTTACGAGCCGTTTTTGCTGCAAAAGGGCTTTATTATGCGCACGCCGAGGGGAAGAATAGCTACCGAAGCGGCATACCGCCATTTGGGTTACGAAAAAAGAAAAGGACAGGACAGTTTGTTTTAATGAATACGCATGATTTTTATTACGACCTGCCGCAGGAATTAATAGCGCAAACGCCGGCGGAGCCGAGAGATTCCTCCCGCCTTATGATTTACGACAGAAAGACGGGAAAAACGGAGCATAAAATATTTAGAGATATTATAGACGAGCTTAACCCGGGCGACGCTCTTGTAATTAACAACACGAGGGTTATCCCCGCAAGGCTTTTCGGAATAAAAGAGGGGACGGAAAGACACGTTGAATTTCTTCTTCTCAACAAAAAAACGCAGGACACATGGGAAATTCTCTGCCGCCCGGGTAAAAAGCTTAGGGTAGCAGACAAGGTGGTTTTTTCGGAGAAGCTTTCTGCGGAAATTCTTCACAAGGAAGAGGACGGGGTTACGCTCGTTCGCTTTTACTGCGACGGGATTTTTGAGGCCGTTTTGGACGAGCTCGGAAACATGCCGCTGCCGCCGTATATAACAAAAAGGCTTGAAGACAAGGAACGGTATCAGACGGTTTACGCAAAGACGAGGGGAAGCGCTGCGGCGCCTACGGCGGGGCTGCACTTTACTCCCGAGCTTCTTGATAAAATAAGAAAAAAGGGCGTGGAAATAATAGAGGTTTTGCTGCATGTAGGCTTAGGCACGTTTAGACCGGTTAAGGTAGACGACGTTACAAAGCATAAAATGCACAGCGAGTATTACAGCGTTTCGCCCGAGGCGGCGGACAGAATTAACGCCGTTAGAAAAAACGGAGGCAGAATAATCGCTGTGGGAACGACGTCCATACGTACTCTTGAAAGCGTAAGCGAGGAGGACGGCACGGTTTTGTCAAAGAGCGGCTATACGGATATTTTTATATATCCGGGATATAAATTTAAGGCGGTTGACGCACTTATAACGAACTTTCACCTCCCCGAAAG
>CAKSBK010000155.1 GCA_934438035.1 uncultured Christensenellaceae bacterium | reverse complement strand
CGCACACGGTCATTAAAATGCCGGCAGGCTTCTTTACTTTATCTCATTATGAGTTTTTCCCCTTACCTCTTAATTCTTTTCCACGCACGGCTGTCGCACAGTCTTATGCATACAAAAAAGAGACCGCAAAATGCAGCCTCTTTAAAAGATGTCAAAGTTAAATTATTTAACCTCGATCTCTGCGCCGACTTCCTTGAGCTGCGCTTCGATCTTATCAGCGTCTTCCTTGGAAACGCCCTCTTTTAAGGGAGCGGGAGCGCCGTCAACAAGAGCCTTTGCCTCTTTAAGGCCAAGACCGGTGATCTCTCTTACAACCTTGATAACCTTAATCTTCTCAGCGCCTGCGCTCTTTAAGATTACGTCAAACTCGGTCTTCTCCTCAGCAGCAGCTGCGCCTGCACCTGCAGCGGGACCAGCTACTACAGCAGCAGCTGCGCTTACGCCAAACTTTTCTTCTAATTCCTTAACGAACTCAGAGAGCTCGAGAACGGACATCTTTTCAATAGCTTCAATTATCTGAGCCTTATCCATTATGTTTACCTCCGTAAATAATTTTTAGTATTTTTTAAATTGCAGATTACTCTGCGTCTGCAGCGGGTGCTGCTTCTGCTGCGGGAGCGTCGCCCTCCTCAGCCTTCTTTTTAGCAAGAGCGTCAAGCACTCTTACGAAGCCGCTGATAGGTGCGTTCAAGCTGCCGAGCATCTTTGCGAGAAGTTCTTCTCTTGAAGGAATTGCGGAAAGCTTATTAACAACGTCTGTTGAAATAGCCTTGCCCTCAAGAATACCGCCCTTTAACTCCGCCTTCTTCGTCGCCTTAATAAAATCAGCGAGAATCTTAGCGGGAGCAACTGCGTCGTCAAGACCGAACGCAACTGCCGTGGGGCCTTCAAGGTATCCGTCAAGACCCTCTATGCCGAGGTCGTCCGCGGCGCGCTTAACGTAAGTGTTCTTAAGAACCTTATAAACCACGCCCGCCTGTCTCATCTTGTTTCTGAGCTCGGTTACCTCGGAAACGGTAAGACCTCTGTAATCAACGAAAACAACGGACTGGGACTTGCCCATGAGATCCTTAATCTCGTCAACTATAGCCGCTTTTGCATTTAATGTTGCTTCTTTCAAAATTTTCACCTCCTTAGGTAAAACTAAAAACCGTCTGCCGACCTAACGGTAAGCAGACGGTAAAATTCCGTTTCGCTCGCCTCGGCAGGACTTACATTTGCCTGCTGTCTTAGGTCGATAACGTATAAATTATATCACCCGTAAAGGCATGTGTCAACGCTTAAATAAACTTTAAGGGGTTGATCTTGATGCCGGGGCCCATTGTAGAAGAGATAACTACGCTCTTTAAATAAGTTCCCTTAGCGCTCTGGGGCTTAGCCTTAACGATAGCCTCCATAAGAGTAGATAAGTTCTCTATGAGCTGCTCGGGAGTGAAGCTCTTCTTTCCGATGGGGCAGTGGCAGATAGAGGTTTTGTCAACTCTATACTCAACCTTACCGGCTTTGATATCTGAAATTGCCTTTGCAACGTCCATGGTAACCGTGCCGCTCTTGGGGTTAGGCATAAGGCCCTTAGGTCCTAAAACACGACCGATTCTGCCTACAACGCCCATCATATCGGGAGTTGCTACGCAGACGTCAAAGTCAAACCAGTTCTCCTGCTGGATTTTTGCCACATATTCCTCAGCGCCTACATAATCAGCGCCGGCAGCCTCTGCTTCCTTTGCCTTCTCGCCCTTTGCAAAAACGAGAACCTTTACCTTTTTACCGGTACCGTTAGGAAGAACGACTGCGCCTCTAACCTGCTGGTCAGCGTGTCTGGGGTCAACGCCGAGCTTAACGGAAAGCTCGATAGTCTCGTCAAACTTAGCTTTTGCGGTCTGTAAAGCAAGGTTTACAGCCTCAGCAGGGTCATAAAGGTTCGTTCTATCATACAGCTTTGCGCTGTCTAAATAATTCTTGCCTCTTTTCATTATAAAACCCTTTCTGTGGTTACTCGGCAATTAAGTTTTATTGCCTCCCACTGTTTTTAGGCGGTAATGGCTTTTAGCCCTCTACTACAACGCCCATGCTTCTTGCCGTGCCTGCTATCATGCTCATCGCTGCGTCTAAATCAGCTGCATTTAAGTCGGGCATCTTGAGCTCTGCAATTTCCTTAACCTGATCCTTGGTTATTTTTGCAACCTTAGTCTTGTTGGGAACGCCTGAGCCGCTCTCGATTTTACAAGCCTTTTTGATTAAAACTGCCGCCGGGGGAGTTTTTAATACAAACGAGAATGAACGGTCGGCATAAACCGTGATAACCGCAGGGATAACAAGACCAACCTGCTTAGCCGTCTTCTCGTTAAACTGCTTAACGAACTCCATGATGTTAACGCCGTGCTGACCGAGCGCCGGACCTACCGGAGGAGCCGGTGTCGCTTTGCCTGCGGGAATCTGCAGCTTAATGAAACCTGTAACTTTCTTTGCCATTTTCCTACACCTCCTTAGTTGTGTAATGTGGTTATTAGCGAGGGGGGTTTACCTCTCCCACTCTGATCAAAGACACTGTCTTAAATCTCTTTAAATACGCTTGATTTGAACGAAATCAAGCTCAACGGCGGTGTCTCTTCCGAACATGGAAACGAGCACCCTTACCTTTTGCTTTTCGGTGTTCACCTCTTTAACGGTGCCCACAAAGCTTTCAAAAGGACCTGAAGTTATGATAATGCTGTCGCCGACGTTTACGTCGAGCTTTATCTGAACGTTTTCCACGCCCATCGCCCTTACTTCGTTATCGGACAGCGGAATAGGCTTACTTCCGGGGCCCACAAAGCCCGTTACGCCGCGAGTATTTCTCACAACATACCATGACTCGTCGGTAAGAAACATTTTTACCATGACGTATCCCGGGAAAAGCTTTCTCTGAACATGCTTTTTCTTGCCGTTTTTGATTTCTATTGTTTCCTCCATGGGAACCTTGACATCAAAAATACAGTCCTCAAGACCCTGGTTTTCCACGGTTTTGAGAAGATTCGTCATCACCTTATTTTCGTAACCGGAGTAGGTATAGACTACATACCAATAAGGTCTGTCTGTCTTTTCCTGCTTGTTAAAGCTCATCTTCGGTTCGTTTTTATCGGCCGTTTCTTCCGTCATGACCTCTTCGGTAAGGATTTCGTCAACAGTACCTTCAGCCCCGCGGACCTCTTTGTTTTCTTCTGACATAAATGCCCTACCTTTCAGTTATTACTTAACAGCAAGCTTTAAAAGCTCGCCCAGACCTAAGTCTAAAACGCCGATAAATACACAAAAAGCTACAACGAACACGATAACCGTGCCGGTGTATATAAGAAGCTCTTTTTTGGTCGGCCAAGAGGACTTTCTGAGCTCGGCGAACATATCTTTAAAGAAGCGGATAAGCCCTCTTCTCTTTTTCTTGTTCTTCTGCTTTGCTATCTTCTTTTGCTCTTTTAATTGCTTTTCTTTATCTTTTCCGAGTAAAACAGTTTTAGCCATTTTGATACCGCCAATTACTTCGTTTCCTTATGCAGAGTCGTCTTGCGGCAGAATCTGCAATACTTGTTCATTTCAAGTCTGTCGGGATCGTTCTTCTTGTTCTTCATTGTGTTGTAATTTCTCTGCTTACATTCAGTGCAAGCCATTGTGATCTTAACGCGCATAATTATCTTACCTCCGTCTTTGCGGGATTTATAGCACAACCTAAAAAGCGGCTTTTTAGTCCGCCTATATAATTTATCACATAATTGCAAGCGTTGTCAACACAAAAACGCTTATTTTTTACGGGGTTATGCCTTTTTTATTGCTTTTTTAAAAAAACGGAGCCGGTTAGCCCGACTCCGCTCTTAAAACCACGTTATTACTCGTCGATTGCGGAAACAACGCCGGAACCTACCGTTCTGCCGCCCTCACGGA
>CAKSBK010000154.1 GCA_934438035.1 uncultured Christensenellaceae bacterium | reverse complement strand
CCCTGTCCGACAGATATATTACCGACAGATTCCTTCCCGACAAAGCTATCGACCTTATGGACGAGGCGGGCTCTAAGGTGAGAATCGCAATGTTCTCTGCCCCCGGCGAAATCAAACAGTTAGAAAAGCATCTTGAGGAAATCAGAAAAGAAAAGGAGCAGGCGGTCAATAAGCAGGAATATGAGAAGGCCGCTTCGTTGCGAGACGAAGAGAAAAAGACCGACGAAGAGGTTAAGAGAATCAGAAAAGAGTGGGAGGATAAGAGAGGCGCTATTAAGGCGGAAGTAACCGAAAGAGATATTGCCAACATAGTTGCCGATTGGACCAAGGTTCCCGTAACGCAGCTTACCGAGGACGAGGCTCAGAAGCTTTTACGCCTTGAAGACGAGCTTCATAAGAGAGTTATCGGTCAGGAAGAAGCGGTTACAGCCGTTTCAAGAGCGATAAGAAGAGCAAGAGCGGGATTAAAGGATCCTAACAGACCCGTCGGCTCGTTCATATTCTTAGGACCCACCGGCGTAGGCAAAACGGAGCTTACAAAAGCCCTTGCCGAGGCGATGTTCGGCGATGAAGACGCCATGATACGTCTTGATATGAGCGAATACATGGAGAAACATGCCGTATCAAAGCTCATCGGCTCGCCTCCGGGATATGTAGGCTTTGACGACGGCGGACAGCTTACGGAAAAAGTAAGAAGAAAGCCCTATTCCGTAATATTGTTTGATGAGATTGAAAAAGCTCATCCCGACGTTTTCAACATTCTTTTACAGATTCTTGACGACGGCAGACTTACGGACGCCAAGGGCAGAACGGTTAACTTTAAAAACTGCGTAATTATTATGACTTCAAACATCGGCGCAAACGATATTAAAAAGAGAAGCATGGGCTTTAAGAACGACGAGCCGGAAAAGGAGAATGCTTCCGAATACGAGCAGATGAAAGAGGTTATGATTGCGGAACTTAAACGCAGCTTCAGACCCGAGTTTATTAACCGTATCGACGACATTATTGTCTTCCATAAGCTTGAAAGAAAGGACGTTTCCAAGATTGCGGATCTTATGCTTCATACCGTAGCGAAGAGGCTTGCCGAAAGGGATATTTACCTTGAGTATACTCCCGAGGCTGCCGAGCTTCTTTCAAAAGAGGGCTTCGACGAAGAATACGGCGCAAGACCTTTAAGAAGAGTAATTCAGCAGACTGTTGAAGATAAGCTTTCTGAAGAAATTTTGGAGGGTAAAATAAAGCTTGGAGACAAGGTTCTCATGACCGTTAAAGACGGCAAGCTGGATTTCGTTAAAAACGATGAAAAATGCGGTGACGAAAAACAGCCGGCACAGAATGAATAAACACAAAAAATCATTCGCAGCTTAAAAACTGCGGAGGATTTTTATTTTTAAAGCTCTACGTTTATTTTTTCGCCGAGCGCGCTTCTCTCACCCTTTAAAAACTCGAATATCATTGATGAGAGGGTTACGATTGCGTCTCTGTAGCCGAGCTCTCTTTTTTCTTTAATTGCTGTTTGCGTGAAGTTCATCGTGCCTGTGAATTTTGCCGCCTCTATTGATTCCGAGGGGATTATATTTATCACGTTTCCGGAATACCTGTCTGCGGTAACAAGCCTTTTGGGGTCGTCGGATAAATAAATAACGATTACCGCGTCAAGGTCATAGCGGCTCATAGGCTCTATTGGCGTGTTGACCGCGTTTGCTTTTTTATATTCGGGGTCGTTTATTCCGCCGTCGGAATAGAGCTCTCCGTTTATTTCCACAGGCGGGAAAATATGCGGGATGGCTGCCGAGGCAAGGGCGGCCTTTATTGCTTCTTCGTCGGAGAGCTTTTTAAGCTCAAAGAAAACGGGCGTGTTTTTATTTCTGTTGTATGCGCAGACGTAATAGTCGCGTTTAGAAGCTTTAAGCTTATTTATGTCAAAATATTCGTCTATCAAAAGGCGCGTCCGGTCTTGAGTAAAGGCTTTAAATTCAAGCTCGTGAGCAGGCTCTTTAAGCTCCTGCTTAATATCGGAAAGGCTCATTTCACGATGGTTTTCCTTAATATATTTCAGCTTTTCTTTAACTGCGTCCGAGCCGTTTAATTCCGGCGTTCCGAGTACGTCCTTATAGCTTATTTCATCCCATATATGTATCATGGCTTCGGGGTTGTCCATGGCGACAAGCAAAGTGTTTAATGCGCCTATCGAGGTTCCGCTGACGACGGAAACCTTGTCTAATATGTCAAGCTGTTTTAAGGCGTAAATAACTCCGGCTTCATAAGTTCCCTTTGCGCCTCCGCCCGATAATACAAGACCGAAGCGCATATCGTTCCATTGCTTTAAATGTTTGCTTGATATCATACTTTTCCCTCCTTTAAATATAATATATTATACCATTATTTTATTTGAATTGACATTATTTTAATAATCGGAGGAAATATGCAAAAAAGACTTGCCGTCTTATTAAGCTCTCTTACCGCATTGACTTGCATTATTTTTGCTATAGGAGGGGTTTTTGCGCAGGAAAAAACGAAACTGCCGATAATAATGTATCACAGCGTTGTTGAAGACGAATCACGGGCGGGAAAATATGTGCTTTCTGCAAGGCAGTTTGAAAACGACGTCAAATATCTTTATGAAAACGGATATAATGCCGTTGATTTTTCGGATTTGCTTAAATATATCGAAGGAGGGGAGCTTCCTCTAAAACCAGTCATGATAACTTTTGACGACGGCTTTATAAACAATGTGGATATCTGCGGCCCGATTCTGAAAAAATACTCCATGAAAGCGGTGATTTCGGTTGTTGGAGCATATGCGCAGGCCGAGGAAGAATGCACTTGGAAGAGAAGCGATAATTACAGTTATTTAAAATGGGAGGAAATAAAAGAGGCTTCGCAAGGCAATGTTTTCGAAATTCAAAATCATTCGTATAATATGCACGGAGGAAACGGCAGACAGGGAGCAAAAAAGAAAGATGAAGAACGAGAGGAGGCGTTTATATGCGCAATAGAAGACGATATGTTAAAAATGCAGGGACTTTTGACAGATAAATGCGGAGTAACCCCGGTGTGCTTTACATATCCTTTCGGATATTTTAACAAGTGTACGGAGCGTGCCGTTAAGGAGTGCGGATTTAGAGCAAGCATGACATGCTATGAAAAGATTAACGAAATAACGCGCGACAAACAAAGTTTATATGCGCTCGGAAGATATAACAGACCGGCGGATAAAGATACGGCGGAGTTTTTTAAAAATATTATTTGCCGCGCAGAAGATACACGACAAAATACATAGCCATTATAAAGAGTATGAAAATAAAAGTGTATATCAGCACGGGAAGAACGGAAGTGCTTTTCTTTTTTTCTTCTTTTTCGGGTTCAATCAACGAAACACCGCATTTTCTGCATGTTTTTTCATCGTCAAGATAAACCGTTTTGCATTTTGGGCATTTTTTCATATGTAATCACCTCCCGCTTATTATAGCATATAACGATAGGTTTTTGCTTTTTTTTAAAAAATCATTTTTTTTTATGCGGAAATGTTGTAAACTAATTATATGAATATAAAAGGACTGTGTTATGCGCAATTATAACGTAACCGTGCTTGAAAGAGCGATTCTTGAAAAAAAGCGCGTCAGAATAATGTATTTGAGCGACGGAGAGATAACGGAAAGGTTAATAAAGCCTTTTTGCATTGAAGGGCAGTCCGTCAAGGCGTATTGTTACTTAAGACGTTCAAAAAGGACATTTAAAATAGAAGGAATATTATCGGCGCAGATGACGGAAAAATAGAGCTTATCGGAGAATATATATGCATAAGGATGAAATAAAAAACGAGTTTGAATTAAACAATAAAAGGCTTAACGAGGAAAGGGAAATTTTAAACGAGCTTGCGCAGAGATGCATAAACGAGGGAAAAAACATTTCCGAAGAGCCTATGCTTTTTAATCAAAACAGAATAGTTGACGAACTCGCCATAAACGATGAAAAATTAAGAAAAGTGCTTGAGGATATTGATGAC
>CAKSBK010000153.1 GCA_934438035.1 uncultured Christensenellaceae bacterium | reverse complement strand
ACACAGGTTATTGCATAGTCTATTTTTTCGTCCTTTTAAAGGAAATATTCTTATCTAATATAAGGGTGATACGCATCGTATTAAATAAGAAAATAAAGGTTAACCCCGGCGTGGTTGAAGTTAAAATCCCGCTTAAAAGCTCTGCGGCAAAAGCGGTTTTGGCGAATTCCATTTCGATTACCCCCGGAACCATAACAATATCAATTAAAGACGATATCTTTACCGTTCACTGTTTAAGTACGGAAATGATAGAGGGAATCGAAAACAGCACCTTTACAAAGCTTCTTAGGAAAATGGAGGCATAGCTATGATAGAAAACGCATATAAAACGCTTTATTTGGCGGTGCTTATCGCAATAGGCATTGCCATGATATTTACGCTTATCCGCTCAATAACCGGAAAAAGAATAGTTGACAGAATAATAGGCGTAAACATGATGTGCAACGAAGCTACCTTCGCAATAGCGGTGCTTGCTCTTTATTTAAAAGAAAGCTACCTTTTAGACGTATGCCTTATATACGTTATGCTTTCCTTTCTTGCCGTTCTTATACTCTGCAAAGTGTTTATAACGGTATATATAAGACAGCATAAAGACAAGGAGGATTACGAAAATGACGTTTGAGTGGATACGCTTCGGCTTTACGGCGGCACTTCTTGCAACAGGCATAATATCGTTATTTATATCCGTCCTCGGAACATTCCGCTTTAAGTTTGCGCTTAACAGAATACATTCCGCAGCCGTTTCGGATACGTTTTCAATGTTCTTTATATTAGTAGGGCTTATTTTTGCCACAGGGTTTGATTTTTCCGCATTAAAGCTTTTACTTGTGCTTCTTTTTATGTGGTTTGTCTCTCCCATATCTTCTCATATGCTTACTTCGTTAGAATATCACACGGACGAACATTTAAAAGAGCATTGCGAGTTTAAGCCTCTAAAAAAAGACGGGGAGGAAAAGTAAATGCAAATATTCAAAATCATTCTGCTTGCGCTCCTTATTATCTGCGCAATAGCTACTGCGCTTTCCAAAAAAACAATCACCGCAGTAATAATATACATGTCTTATTCTCTTATAATGTCCGTTATATGGGTGCTTTTAGAGTCCCCCGACCTTGCAATAACGGAAGCGGCGGTAGGCGCCGGAGTGGATACGGTGCTGTTCTTTGTCGCTTTAAAGAGAATACACCTCATAGATACGGAGGATCCCGAAGATGAAAAAAAGCTTTAAGCATATATTCGCCAAATGGCTTAACGGCGAAGAGGATTTGCTGCAAAACACAAAAAACGATGAAAAGCCCGTTTACGATCCTTTGGCAACCGATACGCATATTTATGAAGCGGAAGCGCACGAGCTTAAAAACGTAGAGCATGCGGAGGCTTCCTCCTTTAACAAGCTTTATGTAGTTTTATCCGTAATACTTGCGGCGATACTTTCTATTGCGCTTATTATAACCGTTTCAAACCTTCCGAGATACGGCAGCGGCGAGGCGCCCGTAAATAACGAAGTAAGCAAACGTTACCTTGAGCAGGGTCTCGAAGAAACAGGAGCCACAAACCTCGTTTCCGGCATGATTTTAGACTACCGTGCTTTTGATACTTTAGGCGAGTCCCACGTACTGTTTACCGCAATGTGCGCCGTTTTAATACTCTTAAGCAGCAAAAAGGACAAGACGAGAGAGCTTAAACTAAAAAGCGAGGACGAATTATACGACACGACCAAAGACCCTATTTTAACTACGGTTGCGTATTTTCTCGTTCCCTGTCTGTTTCTTTTCGGAATATATATACTTTTAAACGGTCATTTATCCCCCGGCGGCGGTTTCTCGGGCGGTGCGGTTTTAGGTGCGGCTTTAATATTTTATTCAATGGCGTTCGGCTTTGAAAAAACCTCCCGTTTTCTTTCAAGAAAAGTGCTTACCGTAATAACCTGCTGTTCTTTGGGATTTTACGTCGTTGCAAAGAGCTATTCGTTTATAACCGGCGCAAACGAACTTCCGAGCTTTATTACCACCGGAACCCCCGGCGCGATTTTAAGCGGAGGCTTAATACTCCCGTTAAACGTCGCGGTTGGCTTTGTCGTTGCATGCACAATGTACAGCTTCTTTTCACTCTTTAAAAGGGGGACGGTTTAATATGTTCGGAGGCAATCTGATAATAAATTACGAAGAAGCGGTTGCAATGGTTTTGTTCTCAATAGGCTTCTGCATGCTTCTTTTCCACAGAAATCTCGTTAAAAAAATAATGGGACTCAACATAATGGATACGGGCGTATACCTGTTTTTGGCGTCAATGGGCTATATTGAAGGAAGAGTCGCTCCCATAATTTCCGACCTTTCAAAGCCCGCCACGGTAGAACAGTTTATAAACCCCATTCCGAGCGGACTTGTACTTACGGGTATAGTCGTCTCCGTCAGCGTTACGTCTCTTATGCTTGCGCTTACTGTTCGGCTGTATAAGAGATACCGCACGCTTAACCTTGACGAAATTTATAAAAAAGCAAGGGAGGAGCACGAATAATGAATATAATTTTCAACTTTCCGGCTTTCACCATACTTTTAAGCCTGCTCTGCGCGGGAATCGGCTACGCCGTAAGAGGAAAAAAATCTAGAGTGCTTTCCCTTTGCCTTTTAACGGCGTGCTTTATAATGAACGCCTGCGCGCTTATATACTGTATTTTAAACGGCGCCTTTACTTACCAAATGGGTCACTTCCCCGCCCCCTGGGGCAACGAAATCCGCGCGGGAATAGTCGAGTGCTTAATAGCAATGTCCTTTAACGGCGTGCTTATTCTCTCCATAGTCGGCGGCTTTTCCGAGCTTAAAAGGGATATCGACGAAAGCAAGCTTCATCTTTATTTCGTAATGGTGGCGCTTATAAACGCCTCGCTCATGGCGCTTGTCTACACAAACGATATTTTCACCGGCTATGTCTTTATAGAGATATGCACCCTTGCCTCTACGGGCATTCTGATGATAAGAGAAATAGGAAGAACCACGCTTGCCGCAACGAGATATATGATTTTCTCTCTTCTCGGCTCGGGTCTTTTCCTCATAGGCGTAATTCTTCTTTACGACATAACGGGCGAGCTGTTAATGCCGCAAATTTTGGAAAACGTTGCAAAGCTTTGGGCTTCGGGAAATTATCATACTCCCCTGCTTGCGGTTATAACGCTCATTTCTATGGGTATCGGAATAAAAAGCGGACTTTTTCCCTTCCATTTTTGGATGCCCGATACATACGGCAGCGCAACGCCTACAAGCTCGGGCATTCTTTCCGGTCTTATTTCAAAGGGATATATATTTCTTCTTATTAAAATAATATACCGCTGCTTCGGAACTGAAGTGTTTTACAACTCCGGCGTAAATAACGTTCTTTTCCTATTCGGCGTTCTCGGCATGATATTCGGCTCAATAGCCGCAATAAGAGAAAACGACATCAACAGGATGACGGCTTTTTCCTCCGCCGCGCAGATAGGCTATATATATATGGGAATCGGCATAAACGCCGAGCTCGGAATGATTGCCGCCGTGTTCCATATTTTAACCCACGCTTTTACAAAGCCCATGCTTTTCCTTTCAAACGCAAAGCTTATTGAAGCTTCGAACGGGAAGAGAAAATTCGCCTTTTTAAGAGGCGCCGCCCACAGAAACAAAACGGCGGGCTTCGCTTTTACAATCGGCGCTTTAAGCATGGTAGGTATTCCCGGCTTTATGGGCTTCGTTTCTAAACTCTTGTTTGCGCAGGCGGCAATAGGCAGCGGACTTAAAATGTGGTTTACGCTTTGCGCTCTAGCAATAAGCACAATTTTAAACACAATGTATTTTCTGCGCACGGTTATTACGCTTTATTCCTCCGCTCCCGATTTTTCGCCTGCGGTCAATATAAGCGCAAAAAAACAACTCGGGTTTACAATAAGCGCAATTTGCTTTGTGATATTAAACATCGCTGTCGGAATGCATTCACAGCCGATAGTCTCGCTTATAACAAACGGACTTAACGCACTTTAATTTAGGGGTGATATGATT
>CAKSBK010000152.1 GCA_934438035.1 uncultured Christensenellaceae bacterium | reverse complement strand
CCCGCCGCAATTTTCAAAAAAGAAAATCACGGCTTGGTTTTACGGACTGCCCCTCCTCTTCCGAAAAAAGTCTCGTCGTCGCTCCCGTAAAAATAACTATCGCTTGCGCTCGGTTATTTTTACTTCGCTTGACTACCAACTTTTTTCGGTAAAGCGTTTCTCTCTTCGTTCGGAACGCTGTCGCTCGGAGCGTTTGTTTGAGGGAAGCGGGAGGTTTCGAGCTTCTTTTTTATGTTTTACATTTCATAAACGCCTTACGGCGCTTTTTGTTTCGGCTGCAATACCGCTTTTTTCGGTTAAGCGTTCCTCTCTTCGCTCGGAACGCAAACGCTCGGCGCTTTTGCTTGAGAAAAATAAGAAGCCGGAGCTTTTAGGTCTCCGGCGCAGGTTTAATTTTTAAGGCAGTACAAAAAGCCTTCTTTTTTTGAAATGCAGCCTTTAATTTCTACGTCAAGCGCTTTGTAGCTTGAAAAAAGGTTCAGCACTTCTTTATCTATAAGCTCGCCCGGGCAGATAAGAGGGCAACCCGGAGGATACGCAAAGGCATATTCGGACGAAATTCTGCCCTCGCAGGCGCTTAAAGGCAGAAGCTCGGCATTTTTAAAATCCGCTTCAAACGGGGGTAAAATCTGCTTGGGTTTGCAAAGAGGAGGATACGCCGGCTTTTTTTTAGGCAAAAGAAGCGCGTCCGCCTCCTTTAATGCGCAAGAAAGCCTTAAAAAGTCTTCTTTTGAATCGCAAACCGTGCTAATCATCACAATGTAATCCGTATAGCACATTTCCGGCTCTATGCGGTATTCTTTTCTCAATATATCGGCGAGCGCCGCCGACGTGATATTTGCGCCTCTTGTGGAGACGATTATGCGAGACGGATCGTCAAAGTAAAATACCTTAAGCGCCTTAAGCTTTGCGGTTTTATTATAAAACTCGGTCAAATTGCAAATAAGAGAGGAAAAAAGCTGCTCTTTTTTGCTGCAAAGAAGCACTGTGCAGCTCTCAATCGCCGCTAAAAACACGAAGCTCGGGCTAGAAGTTTCGTAAAGAGAAACGCAGTACGAAAGAAGCCTGTCGTCAATATTGTCGGTTAAAACCGAAGCGCAGCTTGTGGGTGCGGGGAGAGTCTTATGCAGGCTTATTACGGCATAATCTGCTCCCAATGAAACGGCGTTTTCGGGAAATGCCTCGTGAAGCGAAAAGTGCGCCCCGTGAGCAGAGTCAACTATGAGCTTTACGCCGTGCTCCCTGCAGAGTGCGGATATTTTTTTAATATCGCTTACTTTTCCCTCAAAGGTGGGGGAGGTTAAAACCAAGGCGCAGGCGGAGGGGGTGTTTTTTAGCGCTTCTTTGACGCTTTTTACGCTTATTTCTCCCGCAACGCCGTTTTCACCCTCCTCAGGGTATATGTATTTGGGAATAAGACGGTTTATTCTTGCGGCGTTATATACCGCCTTGTGGCAGTTTCTTGCCATAATCAGCGCTGCGTTTTTCTTTGCGGCGGCGGTAACGGCGGCTAAAATACCGCAGGTGGAGCCGCCTACAAGCGGAAGCGCCGTATTTACCCTGTATAAAGAGGCGAGCTTTTTTGAAAGCGCAAGCAAAACGCCCGTCATATCGTGTAAATTATCAAAGCCGTCTATTTCCGTTATGTCTATTTCCGCAGGAAAATATGGCAAAAAGCCGCTTTTTCTCTTATGCCCCGGCATGTGCATAGCGAGGTAGCCGCCCTTTGAGTATTCCTTAAGCTTTTCTAAAAGCTCGTTTGCCATTTATTTTAAGTTCTCCGGGTTTAAGGGGTAAAGCTCGGGAAGAGTAAATATGCCGTCTTTTCTTATGAGCTTGTCGTCAAACCATATTTCTCCGCCGCCGTGGCTTTGTCTTTGAATTAATACGAGGTCCCAGTGAACTGCGGAGCGGTTTTTATTGTCTGCGTCTTCATAGGCCTCGCCGGGCGTGAAGTGAATAGAGCCGGAGATTTTTTCGTCGAAGAGAATGTCGCACATGGGCTCGAGAATATACGGGTTAACGCCTATTGCAAATTCTCCGACGTATCTTGCGCCGTCGTCGGTATTTAAAACGGCGTTTATGCGTTCGTCGCTGTTGGCGTGCGCCTCAATAATCTTTCCGTCTTTAAAGGTAAGCTCAACGTCGGTAAATCTAAAGCCGTTATATAGCGAGGGAGCGTTATATTTAATTTTTCCGTTTACGCTGTTTAATATGGGAGAGGTGTATACCTCGCCGTCGGGAACGTTCATTTCTCCTGCGCAGGGAATTGCGTTTTGCCCTTTAATGGAGAAGGTGAGGTCCGTTCCCGGGGAAACTATGCGAACCCTATCCGTCTTTTCCATCAATTCCTTTAAGGGCTGCATTGCGCGCTTCATTTTGGAATAATCAAGACAGCAGACGTTAAAGTAAAAATCCTCCATGGCATTAGTGCTTAAACCTGCGTTTTGCGCCATAGAGCCGTTCGGATAGCGAAGGACGCACCATTTTGTTTTATTTACCCGGATATCGGAATGCACCTTGTTTTGATAAATCGTTTCGTATATTTTCATGCGCTCTTCGGGAACGTCCGAAAGCTCGGTAGTGTTAAGAGAGCCCCTAAAGGCGATGTATGCGTCCATATCGCTCATTCTTGCGGCGTCCCATTTTGCCTGTAAAAGCGCCTGTTCTTCAGTTAAGCCCATAAGCCACGCGCGTTTTGCACGGGCGTTTTCGGTGTGTAAAAAGGGGATTCCCCCTGCGTTGTAAACGGCTTTTAAAAGCTCTTCCGCTAAAGCGTCGCCGCAGTCAAAAAGCTCAATCAATACCTTTTCTCCCGGCTTTATTTCACAGGAGTAATTTACAAGGCTTTCTGCGAGCTTTGTTATTCTCGGGTCGGTCATTTTCTTTTCCTTTCGTCTAAAATATAGTTAGGTCTTCCTTTTGCTTCATCGTATATTCTTGCTAAATACATTCCCGTTATTCCCATAAAGATGAGAATTAAGGATAAAACGAGAAATACTGCGGAGAAAATTATGTTAAAATAGCTCATTATTCCCACAGCCGTTAAAACTATTGATACTATAAGGTATATAAAGGAGAGTATAAAAAGCCCTGCGCCGATATAAAGCGGCAGCTTTAAAGGAACGTCCGAAAAGGCGATTACTCCGTCCTCCGCAAGGCGCAGCATTTTTTTAAGGGAGTATTTCGTAACTCCGGCGGCGCGCTCGTCTCTTGCGTATTCCTGCGCCGTCTGCTTATAGCCTATCCACGCGCCCATACCCCTTAAAAAGCGGTTGTGCTCAGGAAGGGAGTTCATGGTGTTTAAAACGGCTCTGTCTATGAGGCGGAAATCTCCCGTGTCTACGGGAACCACGCCGCCCGAAAGCTTGTTTATCATGCGGTAAAAGGCTTTTGCGGTAAAAAGCTTAAAGGCACTTTCGCCGTCTCGGGTTAAACGCTTTCCGTAAACGACGTCGTAGCCCTGCTCCCATTTTTCTATCATCTGCGGGACTATTTCCGGGGGATCCTGTAAATCTGCGTCTATTATTACCGCAGCGTCGCCCGTCGCCTTAGCCATTCCTGCGCTGACCGCCGCCTGATGACCGAAATTCCTCGTAAAGGTGAGTATTTTTACATACGGCTCGGTAAAGCTGTCAAGTATGCTTAAGGTGTCGTCCTTGCTGCCGTCGTTAATATATATAATCTCTTTTTCATATTCGCCTAAGTCAAGCTCGCACATGCGCTTATGGGTTAAGCGTATTACCTCCTGCTCGTTGTAGCAGGGAATTATAAATGAAATTTTTTTCATAACTGAGTCTTCCTTTTTTATTGATATATTGATTATAGCACAAGGGGGTATGCATATAAACCGAAATATTTTATAAAGACGGCGGGCAAAAAGAAGCGTTCCCGCTGCGGCATTGACTTTTTTTATTAAAGCTCTTAAAATTATTGTGAAAATTAAAAGAATAAAGGCGAATATATGAGGATAATAGATTGTCACTGCCACATTTACCCTAATAAAATTGCGGGTAAGGCGGTAAAAGCGATAGGGGATTTTTTTCACCTTAAAAT
>CAKSBK010000151.1 GCA_934438035.1 uncultured Christensenellaceae bacterium | reverse complement strand
GCTTATTGCAATAGATAAAGACGAGGACGCTATAAAAAGAGGGCGGGAACGCCTTAAGGATTACTCGGACAGAGTTCTTTTCGTTAAGGATGATTATAAAAACATTAAGAGTATTTTGAATGCGAACGGAATAACCGGCATAGACGGGGCGCTTTTAGACTTAGGCGTGTCATCTTTTCAGCTTGACGAGGCGCAGAGAGGCTTTTCCTATAATAAAGAAGCGCAGCTTGATATGAGAATGGATAAAACCTCGCCGTTAAGCGCATATGACGTTGTAAACGGCTATGACGAGGCGGATTTAAGAAAAATACTTTTTGAATACGGCGAAGAAAAGTTTTCTTCAAGAATAGCGGCGGCAATAGTTAAGAATAGACCGATAACGGGAACGCTGGAGCTTGCGGAAACGGTTAAAAACGCAATACCCGCCGCGGCGAGAAGAACGGGCGGGCACCCTGCGAAAAGGACGTTTCAGGCTATAAGAATAGAGGTTAACGGAGAGCTTGACGGACTATATGACGCTATAGGAGATTTTATAGACGTCCTTAACCCCGGAGGAAGACTTGCCGTTATAACATTCCACAGCTTAGAGGACAGAGCGGTTAAAAAGGCTTTTAAAACCGCCGAGAACCCCTGCATATGCCCGCCGGATTTTCCGAAGTGCGTTTGCGGAAGGCTGCCTAAAGGAAAATGCGTCAACAGAAAGCCGATATATCCTGCGGAAGAGGAATTACAGACGAATTTAAGAGCGCACAGCGCAAAGCTGCGCATATTTGAAAAAACTACTCAGGAGTAAAAAATGAACGCAAGAGCATACAAAAGCTTAGAGACGCAAACAAGACCGAACACATTACCCGATATCGAATTTACCGAATGGGATACGCCTATAATTGGCGCGCCGGAAAAAAACAGTAGCGTAAGGACGGCGGGAAAAATATCTCCCGAGGCAAAGGTGAAAAGAAAGCGCGCGGTGCTTTATATTTCTATGATTTCGGTCGTTTTTTTGATGCTTTCAGGCATAGTATACAGATATTCCATGATTTCGGAAATGGGCAAGGAGACCCGTGAGCTGGAAAGCAAAATAGAAGAATACGGCACCTTGATAGACAGCATGAATATGAGCATACTTGAGAAGAGCGACTTGCGTGAAGTGCAGAATAAGGCTATACTTTTAAATATGGGATTTGCCGAAAATTCTCAGATAAGATATATTGAGCTTGCAAAAGATAATACACATAGTATTACGGAGCAGAAAACCGAAAAGGGCTTCTTTGAAAAGCTGTTTAACGGAGAGCTCTGACAAGTTTATTAATTAGGAGCGTTTTTTGTGAAAGGTGTAAAAAGAAACAGACCTGCCGATAGAGACAAGAGACTGACGATTCTTTTCAGGATTGTGGCTTCTTGTCTTCTTGTTATATTTATTGCGCTTTTTAATCTTATGGTAATTCAAAACGCAAAATATGAAAAAAAGGCCTCGAATCAATGGACAAAAGAGATTACCGTCAGCGCGCAGAGAGGAAAAATACTTGACGCAAACGGGGAAGTCATGGCGCAGAGCGCAACCGTTAAGAGCTTAATACTTCTTCCTAAAGACATAAAGGAGGGAGACGAACGCACAACGGCTCAGCTTCTTGCGCCTATTTTGGGAATGGACGAGGACGAAATATATGAAAAGGCGGCGGACAAGACAAAAACGGAAATTTGGCTTAAACGCTTTTTAACCATAGAACAGGAAAAAAGCATAAAGGCGCTTAATTTATCCGGAATCAAATTTTTTACGGACGTTAAAAGGTACTATCCTTACGGCAGCTTCATGTCTCAGCTTTTGGGTTATACAAATGCCGACGGAGACGGACAGGAGGGGCTTGAAAAGGCGTTTGACGAATATCTTTCAGGCTACGACGGAACAAATCTTATAATGATAGACGCAATGGGAAGAAATATTGCGGGAACGGAGGAGGAATATATCGCTCCCGAAAACGGGCTTAACGTCGTAATGAGCGTTGACGCCGCAATTCAGGGCTTTGCGGAAACTGCGTGCAAAGAGGCTTATGAGGCGAACGACGCAAAAAAGGTTGTGGCGATAGTTATGGACCCGTCTAATGCGCAGATAAAGGCGATGTGCAATTATCCCGAGGCAGATCTAAATAATTTGCCGAGAAACGATACGGAGCTTTTAACAGACCTTTCAAGAAACACCGCCGCTTTGGACGCCTATGAGCCCGGCTCCACCTTTAAGATCATAACTACGGCGTCTGCTCTTGAAAGCGGAGCCGCTACGCTTGAAAGCACGTATAACTGCAGCGGATATGCCGTTGTAAACGGTGAGAAAATAAAGTGCTGGAGATCGGGTAATCCTCACGGTACGCAGAGCTTAACGCAGGCGGTGGAAAATTCCTGCAATCCCTGCTTTGTGCATATGGCGCTTGACATGGGAAAAAGCACTTTTTACGATTATATATATAAATTCGGCTTCGGCAAAAAGACGGGCGCGGATTTTTCTTCGGAGGGTGCGGGAATAGTTACGGACAGCAAATACGTTACGGATAATGATCTTGCAAGAATAGGCTTCGGTCAAAGTATTGCCGTAACGCCTCTTCAGCTTATAAACTCGGTATGCACCGTTGTAAACGGAGGCATGAAATATACTCCTACGGCAGTCAGCAGGCTGGAAAACGAGAACGGAGAGATTATTGAAAGCTATGATGAAAAAGAGGGAGAAAGGGTCATTTCAGAAGAGACTTCGGAGAAGATGAGAAATATTCTCTTAAGCGTAGTTGAAAACGGATCGGGCAGTAATGCAAGAATCGAGGGCTATAAAGTAGGCGGAAAGACGGGAACCGCTCAGGTTTATGAGGACGGAAAAATAGTAAGCGGCAAAAATATTTCTTCATTTATAGGTTTTGCCCCTGCCGATAATCCGAAATTTGTGGTATTATTTATAGTATATGAGCCTAATGTTGCGGTGACGTACGGCTCGGTCGTTGCGGCGCCCTATGCAAAGGATATTTTAGAAAAATGCCTTAAATATTCCGGGGCGGAGCCCGATGAAAATGCCGTAAAGGAAACGAGCGTTTATGTTCCCGATATATTAAACAAGTCAAACGACGAGGCAAAAGCGCTTTTAGAAGCGCAGGGGCTGGTGTTTGACTGTAAAACCGAGGGGACTATAATAGCGCAGTCTCCCGCAGCGGGGACTCAGGTTTTAAAGGGCAGCACGGTTGCCGGCGTAAGCGCAGAGGCACAGGGTCAAGAATAATAAGGAAAGCGGGTTTTTTACGATGAAATTAACCGAACTTTTAAAAGATGTCGAATGCACCGTTCAGGGTAATGCGGATATCGAAATTGAAGGAATATATAACGATTCGAGAAGCGTCAAGCCGGGCGGATTGTTCTTTTGCATCTCCGGCTTTAAAACCGACGGGCATAAGTATGCGCCCATGGCAGTTGTTAACGGCGCTGTGTGTATAGTCTCAACTCACTTAATGGAGCTTGATTGTACGCAGGTAATAGTTAAAGATGACCGCTTGGCAATGGCGGAGATTTCCGCAAATTTTTACGGGAGACCCTCTGAGAAGATTTGCCTATTAGGCGTTACGGGAACAAACGGAAAGACTTCCACAACATATATGCTCAAAAACGTCCTTGAGGGAATGGGGCGCAAGGTAGGGCTTATAGGCACTATTGAGAATATGATAGGCAGCGAGCATATACATACGGAGAGAACCACGCCCGAGTCAATTGATTTACAGAAGCTTCTTCATGAAATGGTTGAAAAGGGCTGCGACGACGTTATTATGGAAGTTTCCTCTCATTCTTTGGTGCTTAAAAGAGTTGCGGGACTTAAATTTACCGGAGCTATTTTTACTAATCTTACGCAGGACCATCTTGATTTTCATAAGACGATGGAGGCGTATGCCGAGGCTAAAGCAATGCTCTTTAAGATGAGCGACGTTTCGGTTATTAACACGGACGACGAATATTCCGGCGTAATGCTTAAAGCGGCAAAGGGAAGGGTTGCTACTTTCGGAATTGATAAGCCTGCGGATTTTCGTGCGCAGAATATAGAGCTTACGCCTTACGGC
>CAKSBK010000150.1 GCA_934438035.1 uncultured Christensenellaceae bacterium | reverse complement strand
TGCGGGGCCTGTGCGTTCCGCAAGACTGTATTTTATAAATATTAACAGAGAGTGGGACGGAACTCTCGTTCATTTCGGCGGACCCGACGACCCGACCTGCCCCGAATCGTATATTTACGGATCCAATTCAAACGATATTCCTGTAAGAGTAGACGGAATGAAGGGCGCAAACGCAAGCTATTTCTGGCGTTCTAAAGACAGAAAAGCGCCGCATAACGCATATACGAGCGTAAAAAAGATACTTGACGAAAAAGTGGATTATACTCCGAAAGACAGAACTTTTTGGGATTTTGCGCTTACCGAAAAAGATCAGGCAAATCTCTATGAGGGAGAAGAGAGCTTTAACGAGGTAAGCATACCTTTCCTTTCAAAAGAGGGCTTTGTTTCTTATAAATATGACGCGGAGACGAACAAGCTTTACCGCTTTATGGACGGAAAGCAGTTTATGACCGTTACCGTAACCGAAGACGAGAACGGCAAGCAGACGAGCAAAACTGAGCAGGTATGCTGTTCAAATCTTATCGTTCAGTATGCTAAGCAGGGCGTTATTTCCGGCGATTACGGCGGCAGAAGACAGGCTACGCTGGTAGGCAAAGGAGAGGCGGAGTATTTTATAAACGGCAAGCATATTAAAGGCTATTGGGAAAGAAAGACCCAGAACGAAGCCACCGTTTATTACACCGAAGACGGAGAGCAGGTAACCTTCATGCCCGGAAATACATGGGTTGAGGTTCATCCGGCAGATAAGCAAATAACGGTCAAATAAAACGCATAAATAGGACGGCGCTTAAAAACGCCGTCTTTTTTTGTCTTTTTTACCGTTTGATATTTAAATACGACCGATTGTGTAAAATGCGGGGCGAAGAATTAAAGACTGTGATATTATGTTTTTAAAGAAAGGAGAATGCTTGTGAAAATTGAAATTAGAACGGACGAGGCGGCGTCGGAGCCGAGGATTATTATAATAACCGATAAGGTTACTCCGGAAATAACGGAGATTGTAAACAGAATTTCCGAAAAAACAACGCGCAGGATAATAGGCTTTAAAGGCGAAGAAAGCGTAATTCTAGAAAAAGAAGAGATTATACGTATTTACACGGAAAACGCAAAGACGTTCGCCGTAACGGAAAAGGGCAGATATCTTTTAAAAACGCGGCTTTACGAGCTTGAAGAACGGCTTGATAAAGACATGTTTATAAGGATTTCGCATTCCGAAATAATTAATTTGAAGAAGGTAAAATCTTTTGATTTCAGCTTTTCGGGCACGGTATTAATAAAGCTCTGCGACGGGAATACGGCATATTCTTCAAGAAGATACGTCGCAAAAATTAAAAAGGCTTTGGATATTTAAAGGAGATTAACATGACAAAAAAAGTTATAAAAAGGTGCCTTTTGGGAGCGCCCTTAGGCATTGCGATAAGCACGGTAATTACTGTTTTCATTTCAATTTTCATTGCGGACGGCAACTATTACCCCGTAATGCCGGAGCTTGCAAAAGATTTCGGAGGAGAGCTTAACGCGGTAATATTGCAGGCGGTATTTTCGATGTTATACGGGGCTGCGTTTGCGGGCGCTTCCGCAGTGTGGGAGGCGGAAAATTTAAGTCTGTTAAAACAAACGGCGATACATTTTGCGGTCTGCTCCATATCAACGCTTCCGATTGCGTATTTTATGCGGTGGACGGAGCGTTCGCTTGCGGGCGTTGCGGTTTACTTTGCAATATTCTGCGCCATATATGTCGCCATATGGGTTATACAGTATTTTGCGGTTAAGAGTAAGCTTAAAAAGATGAACGATAAGCTTAAAGGTGAGAATTAAGTTAAGATAAAGCTTGATTGACGGGCGGTAATTTAACGTGTATAATCATAAAAAACGAGAGGAGAAAATATGAATCATTTACTTTCGCGAGCAGAGAAGAAAATGGGAAAATATGCGGTTAAGAACCTGATGCTGTATATTGTAGGCACGATGCTCTTAGTATATGTAACAGATATTCTCCTGTATGCCTCAAACGCGGGCTTTTCGCTTTCGGAAGCGCTTATGTTTAACAGGCAGGCGGTGTTTTCCGGAGAGGTTTGGAGGCTTATTACGTTTGTGTTTATACCGCCCGATACGAGCATATTCTTTATACTTCTTTCGCTCTATTTTTCCTATATGATAGGCTCGTCTCTTGAGGCGCAGTGGGGCGCGTTTAAATTTAACGTATATTATCTTTTGGGAATGCTCTGTACGGTTATTGCGGGAATGATAACCGGGTATGCAACGGGAAGTTACATTCATCTTACGCTGTTTTTTGCGTTTGCGGTAATATATCCCGATTATAAGGTGATGCTGTTTTTTGTTATTCCGGTAAAGGTGAAGTACCTTGCGATGGTTTCGGGCGCGCTTTGCGTAGCCTCGTTAATCTTGAGCCCGCTGTATGACAAAATTGCGTTAATTGCGGCTATGGGCAATTTCCTGTTGTTTTTTACAGGCGACATGATAAGAAACGTGCGAGCTTATATACGCCGAAAAAAATATAAAAAGGAAATGAACGACTATTGGAAGCATTAAAAAAGCGGCTGGGCCGCTTTTTTTCAGTTAAGACAAAATTCGCAGAGCTTATTGGAAGCGAGAATATGCCCTTCTTCGTTTAAATGCATTCCGTCGTCACAGAGATATTTTGAATAGTCCGTAAGGTTTGTAAAAACGCTTCTTAAATCCAAAACGGGTATTCCTGCGCTTTTCGCGCATGAGAGCACACAGTCGTTATACTCTTTATGCCAGCGGTAAATATGCTCAACATCGCCTAACCATTTTAAAATATTTGAGGCGCTGTTTCCCTTTGAAACCCAGCCGAAAAACTTTTTTGAATCAAGGGGAGGAAGCGTTACGGCGACGGGTTTTGCGCCGACTTTTTTTATTGTATCGATCATCTTTAAATATAAACCGGCGAATTTTTTAAGAGGTGTTAAGGGTTCGTGAGCCTCCTCCGGTGCGTCGGAAACGCTTTTCCAATCAAAATTGCAGTCGTTTCCGCCGAATTCAATAAGCGTATAATCGTAGTTTTTTATTTCTTCCGTATGAGAGAGCAGTATGCTTTCGCCTCTTGTTATATCGCAGCCGAATTTGGAATAATTGGCAATTTTTACGCCTGTTTTTTTCTCTGCTAAGCTTACAAAGCTGTCCTTTAAAAAAACGTACCTTTTTTTAACAGGGTCAAGAGTAACTCCTTTTGCAAGACTGTCTCCGAAAACACATATAGAACGCATAATATAACCTCGACTTCCAAAAATATAATTTTCATTATTATATAACGTAATAAACAAAATGTCAACTATTATAGAAGCATTATTCAAACTGATTATTGATATGTTAAAATGCGTGTGTTAAAATAAATTGCAAAGGGGGTGAGCGTTTTTATGAAGAATATAAAAGAACTAAAAGATAAATTTGAGAATAAAAGACCGGTAAGCTGGGAGATGATACCCGATATTCCGCTTAATAAAAATCAGGTGGTTATGTATATGCCGCGTCAGCTCGTCGGCACGGAGGGAGACGACGATATTACCGCCGCAATGATAAACAATTACATAAAGGACGAGGTTATGCCGAGGGCAAACGGCAAAACATACGGAAGAGAGCACATAGCCTATCTAACCGCAATTTCCGTGTTGAAAAAATCTTTGCAGGTTAAGGATATAAAGGCGCTGATAGAATTGAGCGAAAACGGCAGGCAGGCAAGCGAGCGGTACTCCGCATTTAACGAGATGTTGGATAAAGAGCTTTCGGAAGTTTCTGGAATGCTGAAGGACGGCATGTCGGAAGAGGAGCTTACGGAGCTTGCTTTAAAGCTCGCAATTTCCGTTTATGCAAGGCGCGCGCTTTGTGAACAAATTGTCGAGTGCCTGACGGCGGAAAGAAAAGAAAAAAAGGAAGAGAAAAAGGAAAAGCCCAAAGAGGTGAAAAACAAGGCAAAGGGCGTTAATGACTGATTTTTTGTTACCTGAGCATTCTTCGGTTGACTTTTTATACTGCGAATAGTACCATGAAATATATTAAAGAAATATTTAAAAGCGGAGGAAGAAAATGAAAAAGGTTAAAAT
>CAKSBK010000149.1 GCA_934438035.1 uncultured Christensenellaceae bacterium | reverse complement strand
TCGTTTATGAACGCAAATCCAATAACCGCGTTTAGTATATAAAACAGCGTCAAAAGCACAACGGTGCCTATTATGTTAAAATAAAGATGAACAAACGCCGCTCTTTTTGCGTTCTTGTTAGCGCCCACAGAGGAAATCATCGCAGTTACGCAGGTTCCTATATTTTGACCCATTATTATAGGAATAGCCGAGCCGAAGGTTATGGCCCCTGTTGAAGAAAGCGCCTGTAAAATACCTACCGAGGCGGAGGAAGACTGTATTATCGCAGTTAAAAGAGCCCCCGCAAGAACGCCCATAACAGGGTTTGAAAAAAGCGTAAGAATATGAGTAAATTCCGGAACGTCCTTAAGCCCGGAAACCGCCCCGCTCATAAGCTCCATTCCCGTCATAAGCACCGCAAAGCCCATGAGTATAGTTCCCGTATCCTTCTTTTTCGGCTTTTTTGAAAACATTATGAGCGCTATACCTACAAGCGCAAGCACCGGCGTAAAAGAAGAGGGTTTTAACATCTCAACAAGCGTATTTGAGCTGTCTATTCCCGTAAGCGAGAGAATCCAGGCTGTAATCGTCGTTCCGACGTTCGCTCCCATTATTATGTTTATAGCCTGCCTCAAGGTCATAATTCCGGAGTTAACAAAGCCTACTACCATAACCGTAGTCGCAGAAGAAGATTGTATAACGGAGGTAACCCCCGCGCCCAGCAAAAATCCCTTTACTTTGCCGTCCGTCATTTTTGAAAGCACGTTTTTAAGCTGTCCGCTTCCTTTTTTTTCGAGGGCGTCTCCCATAGTGTTCATTCCGAACAAAAACAACGCAAGACCGCCTATTAAAGACAATACGTTAAAAATATCCATACTTTTTCCTTTACATTCTTTTTTCAACACTAATTGTACAAAAAAAGAGTTAACAAACTTCCGGTGGTTATGTTAAATCTGCGTAAATAAATGCTGCTTTATGTATATTTTTGTAAAAAAACAAGCCGTTTACGCCGGCTTGCTCTTGTTTTTAAAATACATTATTGCGTTAATTCCTCCGAATAGCACCATAACCCCCCAGCCTATCATCGTTCCGTACACAACGGCGTCAAGCCCGCAGGCTTCAATAAGCAAATAGGTAAACACTACGCGAAGAGATATCTGAATAAACGTCGAGGCGACGGTAAGCTTCATATTTCCCGTTCCCCTGAACATTCCCTGAGTTATGGTGGAAATGGGAACATATAGATACGCCGCGCTCATAAGAGTTAAATATCTTACCCCGCTCTCGGTCATTTCTTTAGACGGCTCGGAAATAAACAATGGAATTATATACGCCGCAAAGGCGAAAATTACTGCCGATATAACAAGGGAATATATTAAAGAAATTATCATTCCTCCTAAAAACGTCGTCTTCTGCTCTTCTTTTTTGCCCTCTCTTGCCATAACCGAAGACGCTGCGGAGGCTACTCCGTTAAGGGGAGCGAGAATAAAGTTTTCTATTTTTGTAGCTGCGTTATATCCCGCAATTACGGAAACGCCCAAGGTGTTTACCCCGCCCTGAACCATAAGCTTGCCTATATATAAAACAGTCTGCTGAAGAGCCGAAGCTCCTGAATACGAAAGTATTTTGGGAAGATATTTAGGCTTAAACTTAAGCTCTCTAAGCTTAAAAAACAACAGCTTTTCTCTTTTCGCCGTCCATACCGCACAGAATAAAACAGATATCGCCTGCGCCGCAACAGTTGCCGCGGCGGCGCCCAAAACTCCCATTTCAAACGATTTTACAAAGAGAATATCCAGCCCAACATTAGTTAAAGAAGATATAAGAAGTATCAAAAAGGGAACGTATGATTTTCCGATCGCCATAAACGCCGCCGAATAGAAGTTATAGAAAAACGTAAACACAAGCCCCAAAAAAACGACCGCAAGATAAAGCTGTGCGTCCCCCGTTATTTCCTCGGGGGTTTTTAATAACAAAAGTATCGGTTTTATTAAAAACACGAGTATAATTCCCAAGGCTACGCTGAAAACGCCGCCCGCAATCATAGACGTTCCCGCAACCTCTCTTAATTTGGTTTTATTCCCCTCTCCGTAATATCTCGAAAGAAGAACCGTAAGCCCTATTCCTATTCCGAAAATAAAAAATACCACAAGAGACATTATAGGCCCCGCGACTCCCAAGGCGGCAAGGGCGTTTTCTCCGCAGTAATTTCCCACTATTATAGAATCCGCAGTATTGTAAAGCTGCTGCAAAATGTCCCCCGCTATTACGGGAAGAGCAAATATAAGCACAGATATTGTCTTTTTCTTAAGTCCGTTCATGTCTTTTTCTTGAAAACTTAAGCGACCGATAATATAACGGTCGCTTGCCTTAGCGTTTTATTGTTTCTCCTGCGGTTCTTTATATATGCCGTATTTCTGTTGAAGCTCCGCAAGCGTTCCGTCCTCCTGCATGTTTTTCAAATGCACGTTTAAATAAGAGGAAACTCCCGTACTCGTTTGCCATGCAAGTATTCTGTAATCCACCGTCGTTATAACGTCGGAAAGCCTCTCGTAGCCCTCGCTTCTTAAAACCATCATCTGCTCGGGCGCTATAATCGCCCCGGCAGTTCCGTTTTTTAATGAATCCCGCGCATCCGCAAAAGAGGAGCAGGATATTATGTTTATTCCGTCGTTAATACCCTTAAGCGCATTTTTAACCGTCGTTCTCGGTATCTGCGTAGTCATAACAAGAACGTCCTTGCTTCTTAAGGAATTTATCTCTGTTATTCCCGAATCGGCTGATACATATGCGTAAACGTCGTCGGTATAATATCCCTGAGTAAGCGAAAGCCCCTGAGTTTTCGTAACTCCTCTTACATATTGACCGATAGCAAGGTTTATCTCTCCCGTCTTAAGCTTATATGAAGCTATTTGAGAATCAGCCTCTCTGAAAACGATCTTTTTTTCGGGATACGCCCTTTTTAAAAGCTCCGTAATAACGTCAACGTCATAGCCGGAATATCCTCCGTTTTCATCTTTAAAGGCAAACGAATTGTTTTGCGCGTCTATCCCGACGTAAATGGTAGAGCGGGAATAAAAGGCGGTGTCTTCCTCACGCGTGACGTTTGCCGTTTTTCCCGTTCCGAGAACGATAACGAAAACAAATATAACCGCCGCTGCCGCAATATAAAGCGGAAGAAATTTTTTATTTAAAAGCCTTTTAAAATCTATTTTAAATCTGCGTTTTTTCTTTTTAACTATTCTCATTTCAACTGTCCCATAAAGCGATTTTCTTTAAATAGTTTACCATTGAAAAACTCCAAAAGCAAACCCGCCGGTTGAAAATTTACATTTTATATGATAAAATCTCACTGTTTAACACATTATGACTTTTTTTGAGGTAAAAATGGTAAAGAGCATTTTATGGGATATTGACGGAACCCTTATAAACTTTAAAAAGGCGGAACGCGCCGCGCTTACGAGCGCCTTTAACAAGATAGGCTTTTACGACGTAACTGACGATTTTTTAAAAAGGTATTCCGTTTTAAACCGCCGATATTGGGAAATGCTGGAAAAAAAACAGATTACTTTAAAAGAGCTTTTAACCGCGCGCTTTACGGAGTTTTTTGCAAGCGAAAACATATATCTTCCGGACGCCGGGGAATTTAACAACCTGTATCAAACCGCTCTCGGCGAAGAAATTTTTCCGAACGACAACTCGATAGCTCTTATAAAAGAGCTAAAAAACAGTGTTAAACAATACGCCGTAACAAACGGTACGGCAAAAGCCCAGCACGCCAAGCTTAAAAACTCGGGGCTTGATAAGCTTTTAGACGGCGTTTACATTTCTGAAGAAATAGGAATAGATAAACCGCAAAAGGGCTTTTTTGACGCTGTATTTCAAAATCCGCAAATAGATATTAACACTACCGTGCTCATAGGAGATTCCCTTTCAAGCGATATTGCGGGCGCCAAAAACGCAAAAATCACGTCTGTTTGGTATAACCCCGAAAATAAGCCCCTCGGCAAAATCAAGCCGGATTATGAAATTAAAAACCTATGGGAAATAAGAAAGCTTTTTAATATATAATAATTTTCACGCCCCCCGGGGCGTATTTTTTTATTTCAAAACTTCCCGTT
>CAKSBK010000148.1 GCA_934438035.1 uncultured Christensenellaceae bacterium | reverse complement strand
GGCTCAAACAACGCGTAACCGCATTATCTGTGTATATACAGATGAAGCAAAACAAATTGTTTTCATGGATACTCCAGGTGTACATAAGCCAAAACATAAATTAGGTGAATTCATGGTAGACGCTGCCATTGAGTCCTTAAAAGAAACAGAAGCTGTTTTATTTGTAGTAGCAGGTAATGAAAAGCGCGGTCCTGGGGACAACTTCATTATTGAACAATTGAAACGTGTAAAGGTTCCTGTATTCTTAGTAGTTAATAAGATTGATACCCTCAGAAAAGAAGAGCTTTTAGAGCGCATAAGGCGGGTAAAGGAGGACATGTCTCAAAGACGGGCGCTTCAAAAAAAGGGTAATGAACGTCTGGCAGCTTTAAAAGAGCAAAAGGCGGGCATGATAACCGCCTTAAACGAAAATAGCTTTGTTATCTCCACGGCGAAAAAGAAAGCGGCGGAAATTGAAGAGAGGAACAATAGAAAAAAAGCGGAGATTACCGATTTAAAGGGAAGACTCAAGCTTTTATGCGACCTTAAAAATGAATATGACGGTTATAATGACAGTGTAAAGAGCTTGATGAGGGAGCTTAAAGATAAGCCGGAGCTTAAAAAAAGAGTGATAGGAACGGTTGCGGAGCTTATCAGCGTACCTAAACAATATGAAACCGCTATTGAAACCTACCTCGGCGCTTCTTTGCAAAATATAGTCGTTAACGACGAGTACGACGCAAAGGCGCTTATAGAGTTTTTAAGAGAAAAAAAGCTCGGAAGAGTTACGTTTTTGCCGTTAAATGCTCTTAAGGTGACGCGCTTTTCAGGTGAAGAGCTTGAAACGTTAAAACGCTGCGAGGGCTTTATTTGCTGTGCGCATGAGGCGGTTAATTACGATAAAAGCATAGGAGCGGCGGTTGAATTTCTGCTCTCAAAAACCGCACTTACAAAGGACCTTGACAGCTCCATAAATATTATGAGAAAGACGGAGCAAAGCATTAAAACCGTTACTCTTTTGGGTGATATAACAAGACCGGGCGGAGTTATGACGGGTGGCAGCGTTAACAGAAAAAGCTTCGGACTTTTATCAAGAGACAGGGTGATTCTAAAGACAAAAGAGCAGGTGGAGATTTACGAGGCGGAGCAAAGGGAGATTGAAGAAGAGCTTTTAAAGATAAATGAAGAGCTTACGGTTTTAAAGAAAAAAGGCGAGGAGGCCACGCAGAGACTTAAAGAAAAAGAAATAGCCTTTGCGGAAGAAACGCAGAGAGTTTCTTCTTATACTTCGCTTATAGAGGGATGCGAAATAAATCTGCGTTCTCTCAATAATCAGCTTCAAGTTATAGATAAAGATAAGGAGAATGCAAAGCTGGAGGCGGACAAGCTTAAAGAGCTTATAGAGTATCTTGAAAAACAAAAAGCTGAGGCGGACGCCGCACTTTTGGATTTGGAAAAGACGAGCAACGTTAACGCTAAAGAGTTAAACGAGTTAAACGAAGCGCTTTCCGATAAAAAGATAAGAAGAGCAGAGCTTAACAAGGAAAAACAGGCGTTTTTGAGTGAAAATGAAAGGCTTGCGCAAGAGAATAAGGCGGCGTTAAACAAGGCGCAGTCAAAGAGAGATTCTCTAAGCGGATGCTTAAACCGTAAAAACGTACTTGAAGAAGAGCTTTCAAGAAATATTGAGAATAAAAACGAAAAAGAAGAGGAGCTCCTTGCGCTGAGAGATTCAGGAAAGCAGGCGGAAGAAAACAGAAAACAATTGCGCAGCCTTGTTCTTCAAAACCAACAGGCGGTTAATGATTTTCAAGAGGAAAAGACGGCGCTTACCGAAAGGCGCTTAAAGCTTGACGCTCAGCTTGATAAGGTTAAAACCGCGCTTGAGACGGCGCAGACAAAGCTTTGGGAGGATTACGAGCTTACATATACTTCGGCTCTCTCTTTAAAGGAGGAAATTTCGTATTCGGCAGCGGTTAAAGAGGCGGAAGGGGTTCGCCTTGAAATAAGAAAGCTCGGAAGCATAAATCCTAACGCCATAGAAGAATATAACGAGCTTAAGGCAAGGACAGACGACATGCTCTTGCAAAAAGAGGATCTTATAAATGCGAAGGAAGATTTATTTAACGTTATAGACGGGCTTACGAACAGCATGAGAGAGACCTTTGCCGTTAAGTTCGAGCAGATAAATGAGAATTTCGCACGTATTTTCTCCGAGCTTTTCGGCGGAGGAACCGCCAAAATATACTTTGAAGAGGGAGACCTTTTAGAGGCGGGAATTGAAATTTCCGTAGAGCCGCCGGGCAAAAAAATGCAGCCTCTTTCACTTTATTCGGGAGGAGAACGCGCGCTTACGGCAATTGCGCTTTTGTTTGCGATGATAAGAATAAACCCCTCTCCGGTTTGTCTGTTAGATGAAATAGACGCTCCTTTAGATGAAGCAAACGCTGTGCGCTTTGGGGATTATCTAAAGAAAATAACGGAAACGCAGTTCATGGTAATTACACACAGAAAGCCTACAATGACTTCATGTAATGCGCTTTACGGAGTTACGATGGAGGAAAAGGGCGTTTCGAGAATGGTTTCGGTGCAAATTGACAAGAATTGAGGTAAATAATTATGGGCTTCTTTGAAAAATTAAAACAGGGAATGGCAAAAACAAGAGAGAATCTCTCGGGAAAAATAAACAGCGTTTTGGCGGCGTTTACAAAGGTTGACGAAGAGCTTTTGGAAGAGCTTGAAGAGACGCTCATACTTTGCGACGTAGGATACAACACAACCGAAAAGATAATAGGCGAGCTTAGAAACAGAATTAAGCTTTCAAAAATAACCGATGTTGACGGCGTTAAAAATGAGCTTTCAAGAATAATAGAAGAGCTTGTAACTTACGAAACGCAGGAGGAAACCTACCCTGTTGTAATACTTGTCGTCGGGGTAAACGGCGTGGGAAAAACGACGTCCATAGGGAAAATAGCAAATCTATATAAAAAGCAGGGAAAAAGCGTGCTTTTGGCTGCGGCGGATACTTTCAGAGCGGCTGCCGCAGAGCAGCTTACCGTTTGGGCGAAGCGCGCTGACGTACCCATAATTAAATATGCGGAGGGCGCGGACCCTGCAGCGGTGGTTTATGACGCCATGGATTCGGCGAAGCATAAGGGTTACGACGTCGTGATATGCGACACCGCGGGAAGACTTCACAACAAGAAAAACCTTATGAACGAGCTTGAGAAGATAAACAGAGTAATTGATAAAGAATATCCCGCTGCAAGACGGGAGACCTTGATCGTTTTAGACGCAACCACAGGGCAAAACGCCATAGTCCAGGCAAAAGAATTTTCCTCCGCCGCAAAGCTTACGGGTATAGTTTTAACAAAGCTTGACGGAACGGCAAAAGGCGGCGCCGTGCTTGCGATAAAGGATGAAGTTGGGCTGCCGGTTAAATATATAGGAGTAGGCGAAGGGATAGACGATTTACAGGCGTTTAACGCCGAAGAGTTTGCTCGGGCGTTAACGCTTTAAGGTGAAACATGAAAAAAGCACTTGTTTTAATAACGATAATATTTATGCTTGTATTTGCGGCGTCTTGCAAAAAAGACACTCCGATTGCTTTAAGCGGGCTTACTTACGACGAGGTTTGCGCTTGGACAAAAACGGAGTGGAACGTAGCTACGGACGATGAGAAGACGGAAGCGCTTTATCTTCTTATAGATAAGGACGACGATAAAATAGACTCGGGAACATCTGCGAAAGCTTCCCTTAAAGGATTCAAGGAGGCGTTTAAAAACGCTTCCGATACTGTAACTTTAAAGGAGCTTTTTGACGGAGCTGCCAAGGACGAAATAATATATAACGAAAAATAGTTTTTGCCGCTTTTAAGCGGCTTTATAATCAACGTGGGTTAGCTACAGCTAATCGAACTCGGAATGGTTTTAAAGATATGAAAAGAGTGTACGTGAAATTCGCTTATGCAAAGCTTTACGAGTGCTATTGCAAAGAAAAATATCATATTTAGGCAAAAATTTGATGAAGATTAAAAAACAGAACGGTCATATGTTTAAGGTTTAGGGTAAATAAGAAAGAAAAAACGGCAGGCGCCGAAATAAAAAAACGGCAGGCGCCGAAAGACGCTTGCCGAGCTTTGGCAGGGGTAGAA
>CAKSBK010000147.1 GCA_934438035.1 uncultured Christensenellaceae bacterium | reverse complement strand
GGAAACCCCCGCTCCGCCGAAAAATACAATCCTTTTTGCATTTTTAACTTCTTCGTTAAGCCTTGAAATTTCCTCTTTCATCTGTTAAATCCTCTAAAATAACACTGTAACTTTCAAAAAGCTTTTCCGTGCTCACTCTGCAATTTGCCGCTGAGGTTGACGGAAGAAGCACTCCCGCTCTTTTAAAAAATCGTTTATAAAGCTTATATGCCGTAGTCCCCGTGAGATACACGGTTTTTATATCGGCGGCGCTAAATATAATCTCAAGATCGTTCGGAACGGGATTTTTTATGCTTGAATCACTCGCCTTGTTTATGTCACAGGAAGAAAGCACATCCCAAAGCGCAATATGCCTTTTTAAAAGCAACCGTTTTTTGCCTTCGATGCCGCAAGAAAAGTCCTCGTTTAAAACGCTCCCCAAAACCCTCCAAAATCTGTTTTGCGGGTGCATATAGTAAAAACCCGCTTGCCTTGATTTAGGAGAAGGCATTGTTCCCAAAATCAATATCTTGGATTTTTCGTCATAAACCGGATCTATCTCATGGACCACCATTATCTGCCGTACCTGTCGTTCGTCATTTTATAGCCGTCTTTTTCCCAAACGGTAAGCCAGTCCTTAAGGCGCAGCAAAAACTCGTCGTTGGTCTTTGTTCTTGCAATCATGGTAATAAGCTGCTCCGTAACCTCGGCAGTGTTTCCCGCCGAGAGCGCTCTTCTTATATTCCACATTCCCTCGTGTTCCTTCGGCGTAAGAAGCAGCTCTTCTTTTCTCGTTCCGGATTTCGCAAGGTCTATTGCCGGGAAAATACGCTTTTCCGAGAGCTTTCTGTCTAAATGAAGCTCCATATTTCCCGTGCCCTTAAACTCTTCGAATATAATATCGTCCATACGGCTGCCCGTCTCAATAAGCGCTGTTGCTATTATCGTTAAGCTGCCGCCGTTTTCAATATTTCTCGCTGCGCCGAAAAATCTTTTCGGCTTATATAGCGAGCTCGGGTCAAGACCGCCCGAAAGCGTTCTTCCGGAAGGCGGAACCGTAAGGTTGTAGGCTCTTGCAAGCCTCGTTATACTGTCAAGCAAAACCACTACGTTTTCACCGTTTTCCACAAGCCTTTTTGCTCTCTCAATAACCATTTCGGCAACCTTTGTGTGATTTTCCGGCTTTTCGTCAAAAGTGGAATATATCACTTCTCCCGAAATAGAGCGCTGCATATCGGTAACTTCTTCGGGTCTCTCGTCAATAAGCAGCACCATAAGCTTAACCTTAGGAAAATTCTCCGTTATGCTGTTAGCTATCTTTTTAAGCATAACTGTTTTGCCCGCTTTAGGCGAGGCTACAATAAGTCCTCTTTGCCCCATGCCTATAGGAGAAATAAGATCTATAAGCCTTATCGCAAGGTCATGTGTTTTTCCCGGGCTTTCCAGCCTTAGCCTTTCGTTGGGATAAATAGGCGTCAGCTCTTCAAAGGGCTTTCTGTTAATGCAATATGAAACGGGAAGCTCGTTTACGCTTTCAATAAACAAAAGCGCCAAAAGTCTCTCCCCTTCCTTTTGCGGCCTGGTTTTTCCCTTAACATAATCGCCGGTTTTAAGGTTAAATTTTCTTATCTGCGCCATTGAAATATAAACGTCTTTATTTCCCTGCAGATAATTTTCGCTTCTTAAAAAGCCATAGCCCTCTGGAAGAATTTCCAGCACGCCCGCCGCTTCCTTGCAGTCTCCGGTGTTTAAAATTTCGTTTACAGCGTCATTTCCGCTTACATACTCTATAATATGCTTTTTTTCATGCAACTCGCTATCTGTTGATTCACTGTTCGAAAGTTCGGATTCATCGAATTTTTCTTGCTTCTTCTTTTCCTCCGTCTTATTTACAGGCGCTGCCTTTTTAGGTCTGCCGCGCTTTACGGTATTTTTGCTCTTTTCGGCAGTTTTTTCCTTTTGTTTCTCTGCAGGCGCCGCTTTTTTCTCGCTCGCCGCATTAACCGCCCTTTCTTCAAGCTCGCTTTCGCGCTTTTTCTGCTGCTCGTCGGCTTCGTTCGCAAGATTAACAAGCATATTTAAAAGCTCCGCTTTTCTGTATACCGTTACGGATTTGATTCCGGCAAGCTTCGCAATTTCCCGCAGATCCGCCAAGCTTTTAGTCTTTAAAAGCTCAATATCCATAAACATTTCCCTTTCAATTTTTAAATATGATGATAATAATAAACGCAATTAATTTTATAAGTGTAATTATAAAATGTTAAGTTACATTACTCGGAAATTTCACTTTTAATAGTAACACCGGATTACATTATTTGTCAATGTCGAAATGAAGAATATTCTTGTTTATCCAGTCCAATATAGCGGAACGATACTCTGTATTATGCGGCTCTTCCGCTGTATTTACAAGGCATAACGGAGGAAACATAACGCACCACCAGTTTTTACCCTCTCCGTTTCCCAAAACAAGTCTCATCGCATAATAATCCCCCGCAGGATACGTAACGTCTCCGTAAACCCTGTCCGGGAATTCAAAGACCCCGATCTGCGCGCTTGCCTTGTATTCCGCACCGTTTCTTAAAAGCGTTTCATCCGCAGTCTTAACAATTCCGTCAATATTTTCGGTAACGTACTTTTCAGCCTCTTTTTCGCTTTTGCATGCGCCCAAACCCTCTTTTGTATATTCAAGCACCGCGTCTCTCACCTTAAGCTTTACGTTTTGATCAAACTCACAGTCACT
Organism: uncultured Christensenellaceae bacterium; assembly: GCA_934438035.1. Lineage (GTDB taxonomy): Bacteria > Bacillota > Clostridia > Christensenellales > Christensenellaceae > HGM11616. The sequence continues at coordinate 1,413 of CAKSBK010000147.1, read as the reverse complement.
GTTAGCAATAATGTGAAGCCGGAAAGGCTCCTCTGTTATGTTTTTATTCACCTCACACCCGCAAAGCGCCGTTAAAAGCACCGCTGATACAAATATTATTAAAACCGTCTTTTTCATAGCTTACCTCTTTATTATGATATGATGTTTATACATGATTATTAACACATATCCTGCTAAATATACCGTATGCACACATAAAAAAAGCACCGCGGCGCGCGATGCTTTAAAAAAACGTTATTTAGCCGTAAGCGAAGTATATTTTAGTCTTCGCATATTGACGTTTAACACGAGGGAAACCGCAAGCATACATGACAGCATATTCGAGCCTCCGTACGAGAAAAAGGGAAGCGGAATTCCCGTAACCGGCAGCATTCCTATATTCATTCCCACGTTTTCAAAAACGTGAAATAAGAACATACACGCCACGCCCACGCATAAATACGCCCCGAAATCATCCTTTGCCCTTGAAGCTATTATAAACATTCTCGCTATCAAAAATACAAACAGCAGCACAACTATAAGGCAACCTATAAAACCTATAGCCTCACTGGCGGAAGAAAATATAAAGTCCGTATCCGCCTCGGGAAGATAATTTGAGCCCTGTGTTAAAAGTTCCTTGGAAAAAAGACCCTTTCCCGTAATTCCTCCGGCAGAAGCAACCTCTTTCGCCCTTGCAACCTGGAGCCCTGCGCCCGAAGTGTCAAGCTCGGGATTTAAAAACGTCAATATTCTGTTCTTTTGGTAATCCGCCAAAAGAAAATAAATTCCCGGAGAAGCGACGACAACTCCGCCGAAAAGTATTCCGATAAGCTTAAAGCTTGTTTTGGAAACAAACATAAGACCTATTAAAACCACTGCGTAAACTATAGCGGAACCGAAATCCGGCTGCAAAATAATAAGAGCAAAGGGAATCGCAAAGCGCCAAAGTATAGGGAAAAGCTCCTTAAACGTTTTAATGCCCTCTCTTTTTCCCTCCGTTCTTTTCGCGAACTCCTTTGCCAGCACGATTATCATGAAAACCTTACCGAATTCCGCAGGCTGAAAGCCCTTGCCTCCTATTTTAAACCATCCTGCCGTTCCGTTTATTTCCGAGCCGAAAAAGAGCACGGCAACAAGCATCGCCACGGTTATCCAATAAATAATATCCGAATATTCTTTTAAGTTGTTATAATCTATTATAAGCAAAAGCGCAAGCATTATAATGCTGACTCCGAAATAGACAATCTGCATCCATGATTCGGATAAATCTATGGAGTTAACATATTCCCAAAACGTATATTCGTCGGGGTCATATCCCGGATTTACCGTGCTCGCTATTGAAAGTACGCCTATTACCAATATTACAGCAATAGTGGCAAGCAATATCCAGTCTACCTGCTTAAGCATTTGCTTTACAATGTTGTTTGACCTCAT
>CAKSBK010000146.1 GCA_934438035.1 uncultured Christensenellaceae bacterium | reverse complement strand
CTTTTTTTTAATAAAATCGGTTAAATTGTCTGTTATTGAAAAAATGTGCTGGTAATCGAAGGAAAGGTATGCTAAAATCATAAAGTAAAATTATCATAGGACTTTTCAATAATAATAAAAAACCTTGCCCTATCTGCAGCAATTTCACACCTTGGCTGCTGGGCATCAGAATGGAGAAAACTGCATGAAACGAAGAGCTTTGGCGCTGCTTTTAGCGCTGGCAATGACCCTTTCTCTGATTTCCTGCTCGTCGGAGAAAGATACAGACGGCACATGGGCGGTATATTGGTATCTGTGCGGCAGCGATTTGGAGTCGCAAAACGGATGCGCTACCGCAGACCTATCTGAGCTGTTAGAGGTTTCGCTGCCGGAAAATGTCACCGTGGTTATTCAGACCGGCGGTGCCTCTGTGTGGCAGAACGAGATAGTGGACGCTGACAAGCTGCAGCGTTACACCTATACCTCCGAGGGATTGGAGCTTGTGGATGAGCAGTGTTCTGCCAGCATGGGTGCGGCAGATACATTGGAATCCTTTTTGAACTTTGCGTCGGAGAAATATCCTGCCGACCGAACGGCGGTGGTTTTTTGGAATCACGGTGGCGGGTCCGTCAGCGGGGTGGCTTTCGATGAGCTGTATGAAAACGATTCTTTGACCTTGGACGAGATCTACGAAGCGTTTTCCCGGGTTTGGACGCCGGATAACTCGGATAATAAGCCGCTGGAACTGGTAGGCTTTGACGCTTGCCTTATGGCTACGGTTGATGTAGCAAATGCGTTGTCCGGTTTCAGCCGCTACATGGTGGCTTCGGAGGAGACTGAGCCTGGGAACGGCTGGAATTACACCGATTGGGTAGGGGCTTTGGCAAAGGATTCCTCCATTGACGGCGAGCTTTTGGGAAAAGCCATTTGCGACAGCTATATGGACGGCTGCAGAGATGCGCAAACCGATAAGGATGCGACCCTGTCGCTGACGGATCTTTCCAAAGTTGGGCAGCTTTTGCAGGCCTATGAGAGCTTCGGAACGGAGGCGCTGAAGTCGCTTAGCGAGGACCCCGGCTTTTATTCCCGCTTTGCGCGTCTTGCGCAAAAGAGCGAGAACTACGGCGGAAATACCAGAGATCAGGGCTATACCAATATGGTAGACCTGGGACACCTGGCTCGGCAGAGCGCTGAACTGCTTCCGTCGGCAGAGGACGTGCTAAATGCGCTGGACGAGTGTGTGGTTTACAAGGTGAACGGTCCTTATCGCGCGGAGGCAACGGGTTTATCCTGCTACTATTCCTATGACGGGGATGTGGATAATTTTTCGGGTTACTGCAACATCGGCGCAAGCGACGCTTTCTCTTATTTTTATATGTATGGACTCACGGGGCAGCTGAATGAGGATGGTCTGCAATATCTCAAGACGTTGGGAATAGACAGCCTTCCGCAGTTGTCTTTGGAATCTATTCAAAAATGGGACGGCGCACCGCTGACGTTGACGGATCAGGGGAACGCCGTGCTGACGCTGGGTCCGGACGCGGACAGCTTGCTGACCTATGTCGGCTTCTCGCTTTACTATATGAACAATGAGGAAGATACTAAATTACTCTTGGGATTGGATAACGACTTGATTGCTGACTGGGAAAACGGCGTCTTTACCGATAATTTCCGGGGAGTGTGGGGCAGCATTGACGGTATTCTCGTTTACATGGAGCTGACGTTCGACGGCGATGACTATAATCTCTACAGCGTTCCCGTGATGCTGAACGGCGAGGAGTATTCCCTCCAGGTTGTTTATGATTTTGAACAGGAGGAATGGTCGATTTTGGGCGCTCGGCAGGGAATTGACGAGACAGGCATGGCAGGCAAGGAGCTGCGCCGGCTAAAGACGGGGGACGAGATAATCCCGATCTGGTATTCAACCTCTCCTTCTGGCGGAGGAGATTTTGAGCCGTACTTATCTGAGAGTATTACCGTGACGGAGCAAACGGCCTTTGCGGAGATCAACTTGCCGGATGGGGAATATGTGATGGCGTTTGAATTGCGGGATACGGTGGATCACAGCGTTTACTCGGATACGGTTATATTTGAATGCCGCGGAGGAGAAATCTATACAAACGTTTGATGCGGCACACACATTGATATAGACCGAAAGGTTTTATATAAAAACAAAAACGGAGGAAATAAAAATGAAAATGAAAAAGTTTTTGGTCGGCCTGTTGGCAATGATCATGGTACTGTCCCTGGTTGCCTGTGGCGCAGATGGGGACTCGAATTCCGATTCCGACAATGACCAGAATGCCGGTGCGGGAACACCCTTGGAGAATATGAATTTTATAAAGGTCCCGGATGACATTGTTGGAACAACTTGGGATTTTTGCGGCGGATTTAAGGACGGCGTAGAGATGGATGACGAGCAGGCTACGGCTGTATTGAAGAAATATGGCGGGAAGCTGCAGGTGGCTTTCAATGATGCTTCCACCGCAGATTTTGTCCAGGGCGGCGAATCTATTACCGGCTCCTGCGGTGCAGATGAAAACAATGATATGATAGTTCTGAGCATCGACAACAACGGAACCCAGATTGACTATACCTTCCTGTTTGCGGATTTGGACGGTACGACCATTATGGTAATGCTGGTGGGCGACAGCGCTGACAATTCTTATTATTTCAGACAGGCCGAGTAAGGCTGATACAGAAAAGTAAAATCGGAAGCGGATGCGGCTTTTTCGCATTCGCTCCCGCAATACATTATCGGATGGAACCGAAAACGTCTTAATAGGTAGAACCGCATACGCTGCGCTGCATGTGGCGTCGAAGATTACGCCGCACCGACTTTCAAGCTTTGTCTTGACTACGTCTGCACATCTTTTATCGGCACTTCCGTATACCTTCCTGCCTACGGGATCATGTACCATTGAAACGGAGAATGAGGGATAAGAACTCGAATGTGCGGATAAAAATGAAGCCGCACAGAAAAAATCTTTAATAGGCTAATTTCGGCGGTTTTTCATTGCTTCAGCTATGTCTGATAACTCGGTGTGTTCAAAGTCCGTAGCAAAAGGGAGCAAAGTCCTTTTTTTAATCATTTTTGCTAAAAAATATCCGTTATCCATTTCATAAACGAAGTCGCAAAGCAAATCTATATCTTCTCGGTTATGGCTTGAAGAAGAATGGTTTTGCCTTTTTTTAGATTCAAAAGAAAATTTCGTATATCTTTTACGCCCGAATTTTAAGCCCGTTAAAGGACTCGTCAAGTATAAGCATATCAGGGTCTTACGTAATTGCCTGCGCCAAGTCCAAACTCCGGCGCATACTAATTGAATATTTTTAACGTGTCTTTTGCTTTCCGGGTCTAAGCCTGCTTGTTTGATTGCGTTTTTTATATTATTTACTTTTGAGGTGATAGCGGTATTTTTTAAAAAAGCTGACAACCGATAGGGAGTATAGTTAATAGGATAATCATAAAGAATATAAAAAACGCCTGCCACGTTCGTGACAAGCGTTTTGCGCCGCAATTGCGACTGGCGGAGAGTTAGGGATTCGAACCCTAGTTACGCTATTAACGTAAACACGATTTCCAGTCGTGCGCCTTCGACCAGCTCAGCCAACTCTCCATACTGTCGGCAACTGCTTTCGCAACGATATTTATTATATCAGCAGATAATATAAATTGCAAGAACTTTTTTTATCCTATCAGTATTTTTCCTTCGGGATACATAAGATCTCCGTTATTTTTGTTGAATTGCTCGGAAAGGCCCGTTAAAATCGAAAGAATACCTACTCTTCCGAAAAACATTGAGAGCATAAGTATGATTTTTGATGCTGCGGACAATGAAGAGGTTATTCCGCAGGAGAGACCAACCGTTCCTATCGCAGAGCATACTTCATATAAAACATCGTCCGATTTAAAGGAACTTCCCTCTATGGCGAATATTGCGCAGGAGAAAAGCAGTATAGCTGAAACTACCATTAATATTAATGATAGCGCTTTATTGATGGTTTCTTTTGAAATGCTGCGTTTAAACATGGTTACATTGCTTTTTGAGGTTATTACGCTTTTAAAAATACAAAACATAACCGCAAGCGTAGTCGTTTTAAAACCGCCGCCCGTTCCTGCGGGGGAGGCGCCTATTATCATAAGGAGCATACATACAAGC
>CAKSBK010000145.1 GCA_934438035.1 uncultured Christensenellaceae bacterium | reverse complement strand
CGGCAGAGCGGATATAGTAATAGGAACTCATAAATTGCTCGGAAAAACAGTGAAATTTAAAGATTTGGGACTTTTGGTTGTCGACGAGGAGCAGCGTTTCGGAGTTTCTCATAAAGAACGGATTAAGGATTTAAAAAGAGACGTAGATGTATTAACCTTGACGGCAACACCCATCCCGAGGACGCTTGAAATGGCTATGACGGGAATAAGAGACATGTCTACTATAGACACGCCGCCTTTAGGAAGAAAAGAGGTAATGGCATATGTTGTGCCCTTTAACTGGTCGCTCGTAAGAGAGGCGATTTTAAAGGAGCTTGCAAGAGGCGGTCAGGTTTATTTTGTAGTACGCCGCATAAGCCAAATGCAGGAGCTTTATAAAAGGCTTTTGCAAGCGGTTCCGGAGGCTCGGGTGGGCATGGCGCACGGGCAGATGAACGAAACGGAGTTTGACCGTGCGATTACGTCCTTTTACGAGAGAGATTACGACGTCTTATTATGCACGACAATAATAGAATCCGGAATCGATATAGACAGCGTAAACACCCTTATAGTATACGAGGCGGATAAATTCGGGCTTGCGCAGCTTTATCAGCTTAAAGGAAGAGTAGGAAGAAGCACGCTTAGGGCATATGCGTATTTTACTCATAATAATGAAGAAAATTTATCGGAGCTCGCGCAGAAGCGCCTTTGCGCAATCAGAGATTTTACGCAGTTCGGAAGCGGAATGCGAATAGCAATGAAAGACCTTGAAATAAGGGGAGCGGGCAATATTTTAGGAGCGGAGCAGAGCGGACACATGGCGCAGATAGGCTATGATTTATACTGCAAGCTAGTTAAAAGAGAAATGTCGGAGGCTATGGGTAAGCCCGTTACAGAGGATATCGAATGCTCGGTTGACATGGGCTTTGACGCATATATTCCTTCCGATTATATTTCGGATGAAATGCTTAAAATCGACATGTATAGGAGAGTTTCCGCCGTAAATTCGCTTGAAAAAGCAAAAAACGTAAGAACGGAATTTATAGACCGCTTCGGAAATCCGCCTCAAGAGGTTGAAAATCTGTTATGGGCGGCGCTTATAAGCGCTTTTGCAAAAAAAGCATATATTTCGAGCGTTATAAAAAAGCAAGGGATAATAGAGCTTAAATTTGCTAAAGAAGCGGACGGGAAAACGGACATGCAAAGGCTTGTAAGGCTCATTGCAAAAACGCCTAAAGTTACGGAGCTTAGGCGTTCAACGCCGCCTGCGGTGCTGTTGAAGGCAAATGTTAAAAAGCTTTACGGGACGCTTCTTACATTGCTTACGCAAATTAGCCGTTGCATTACGCAGTGATTTAAAGTATAATTACATGGTACGCTTTAAGCGTACTTTATGTAAACGGGATAAGGAGTTTAAAGAAAATGTTGAAGAAAATAACGGCAATAATTCTGGCGCTTGTAACGGTGCTTGTATTTGCGGGCTGCAATATGGTGACGGTTAACGAACAAAGAGACGGCGCTCAGGTTATTATACAAGTCGGAGAACACACGGTTACAAAAAGCCAAATGGCCGGTGCTTACCAAAGATATATCGGAATGTATGCAAACGCATACGGAATGACGGAAGAAGAGTTTAAAAAGTCTTATGCGGACACATATGAAGAGCTTTTAAACACTCTTGTAGAGTCATATACAAAGAGCTTGTTTGTTGACCTGATGAAAGAGGAATATAATATTACGCTTTCCGAAGACGATGAAAAGGCAATAGAGAGCTCCATGCAGAGCAATTACGAGTATTATACAAACCTTGCGGAAAAAGACGTTGAGAAAGAAGAGGACTTAAAAGAAGAGGATAAAACCGCAAAAATCGATGCTGCGAGAGAAAAATATTTAAACGAAGCGGGTTATTACGACGGCTCAATGAGAAAGAACCTTGAAGACGGTTATTATCTTACCGCTCTTAAGGATTATCTTGACAAGGATTACACCGCAACGGAGGACGAGCTTAAGGAATTTTACGAGAAAAACCTTGAGGAACAGAAAAAAGTTCTTGATGAAAACCCCTCCAACATAGCAAATTACGAGACTTCAAGCGAGGTTTCGCTCTATGTTCCCGAAGGACTTCGTTATATGCAGGCTTTGCAGGTAGCTTTAGAGGACGCAGACCAAACGGCTATAACCACAGCAAGGGAAAATAAAGACGATGAAAACGCAGACGAGACTGCGAATAAATTAAGAGACGAAGCCTTGGCAAAAATTAAAGATAAGGCGGAAGAAATGCTTGCTGCCGCTAACGAGGATTTTTCAAAAGCGATAGAGACTTACGGGGATTCCGCAACTAAATCCGCTAAAGATAATTCCGTAAGAACATATAAGGGAAGCGCCGCTTACCCGACGGAGGTTACGGACGCGCTCTTCGGTTACGCGGAATCAAAAGCGGGAGCTGTTTCCGGGCTTATAGCAACGGATAAAGGATATTACGTAATTAAGTTCTTAAGCGTTATGACTCCCGGAGAAAAGAGTCTTTCGGAGGTTCATGACGACCTCATGGAAAAAATGATAAACGACCACAAGGAGGACTCGTTTACTACCGCATATTCAGCGTGGAAGGATGAAAACGTCATTACGACGTATCTTGACAGATTAGGTTGATTTAACGGCGCCGAAATAATTTCGGCGCTCTTTTTTTGAGGGAGATTATGCTGAGTTTTTTAAAAGAAACAGAAGATATTTACGAATATCTTTTGAGGACGGGAAAACCCGTTGTTATTTACGGAATGGGTAACGGCGCCGATAAGGTTTTTGATGTTTTCAAAGCCAAAGGAATTAATATTAGCGCAGTTTTTGCAAGCGATGATTTTGTAAGAGGACAGTTTTTCAGGGGCTTTAAGGTTAAAAGGTTTTTAGAAATACAATCTGAATTTGACGATTTTACAATAGTTCCCGCTTTCGCAACATGCATTCCGGATGTTATGCGGCGTATAGAGTCATTAGACGAAAAGTATGATTTACGTTTTCCGGAACTTCCCGTTATAGGAAAAGAACCTATGGACAGGTTGTGGTTTTTAAAAAACGAAAGAGACATAATTGCGGCAGGCAAACTCTTTTACGACGATTTTTCAAGAAAAGTGTATGAAGGACTCTTAAATTTCAGATTTTCGGGCAAGCTTAAATACATAAGGGAAATAACGACAAAAAGAGAAGAAGCGTTTAGTCTTATGAATATGACGAAAAACGAAGTTTACGCCGATTTCGGCGCTTATGACGGAGATACGATAAGGGAGCTTGCTGATATAACGGGGGGATATAAGAGCGTGCTCGCCGTCGAGCCGGACAGAAGAAATTACAGAAAACTTTGCGCTTTTTGCGAAAAAGAAAAAAATATAACTCCCGTAAATTGCGCAGTATCGGATAAAAGCGGAGTTTTAAGGTTTAACGACAAGGCGGGAAGAAATTCTTCTTTTGATGAAGACGGAAGAGCGGAGGTTAGCGTCAAAAGCCCCGACGAGCTCTTTTCGCTTTACGATTTTTCGGATGTCGGTTATGTTAAAATGGACGTCGAGGGTGCGGAAGAAGCTGCGCTTTTAGGAATGAAAACTACAATAAAAAATGTAAAACCCAAACTTGCCGTAAGTGCGTATCACAGAAGCTGCGACGTGTTTGCCTTGCCGCTGTTAATAAAAAAACTAAATCCGGAGTATTGCGTTTCTCTAAGAAAACATCCGTATTATCCGGGTTGGGAAACCTCTGTTTATTGTTGGTGATTTATGTAAATTATACTTGAAAAAAGCTCATGTTTGAGGTATAATATAAAAAACTGAGGTTTTTCAAAACAATGTTAAATTTTTAACGAAGAATGTTGCATAATACAGTAAAAAAACTGTAAAATATTTAATAATAGTTGATTTTAGGAGGATTTACAAATGGCAGTAAAAGTAGCAATTAACGGTTTTGGACGTATCGGTCGTCTTGCTTTCAGACAGATGTTCGGTGCAGAGGGTTATGAAGTTGTTGCAATAAACGACCTTACCAGCCCCAAGATGCTTGCGCATCTTCTTAAATATGACTCTTCACAGGGCAGATATGTAGGTCTCGGCGAAGAAGATCAGGTTACCGCTGACGATGAAGCGGGCACCATCACCGTTAAAGGCAAGACTATTAAGATTTATAAAG
>CAKSBK010000144.1 GCA_934438035.1 uncultured Christensenellaceae bacterium | reverse complement strand
CGGTTGGCTCAACTGAGGTTTTAACCTCTCCGCGCACGGAAGGCTCTATTGCGGATTCCCGCTATTTTTCCGGCATGAGCGACGAGCTTCTCTTTAAGACAAGAAGCGAAATGCTGAGCTTGGATAAAGAAAAGCTTTTATCATTAAAAGAGCTCTTTAAAAAGGCTGATGAAAACGCTTCCGTCTGCGTAATCGGCTCTAAAGAAATTATAAACTCTGTAAAAGACGAGCTTATAAGTATTAAAGAAGCATTTTAAAGCAATAAAACGGACTATAAGGAGAGGCTTCGCAAGAAAGCACTCTCCTTCGCTTTTATAGTCCGCCGAGATAAACAAGTATATCTGCAACTAACAAAATATATTATGTTATAAGCTTAAAGCCCGCTACTATTTGCCCTGCATGAAGCAGCGCAGAAAAACCATATATTCACCCTTGCCTTCCGGCGAAAAACTAAATGATTATCTTGCCGACATTCACCTGCAGGCCGAGAAACCTTTTCCGATTAGCAAAACGGATGGCATAACTTGGGAATGACATCCATATATTTTCCAAAACAGTCCATTGACAATTCGGAAAACATGCCGAATTACACCTTTTCATATGATATAATCAGCATATCTTAACGTACCGATTTTTACGTCAAAATATAAGCTAAACTCAAAAAGTTTTTATTGCGGCCAACCCCCGCAGAAAGGAGCAATCAATATGCAAAAAGCAACCATGAAAATCAAGCTGGCGACGGCACTTTTCACGCTGTGTATGGCGCTGTCGCTCGTGCCTTTCTCGGCATTTGCGGCAGATTCGACAGTCAGGAATGATTCGGAGCTGAACGCGGCGCTTAAAAATGCTGACTGCACCGAGATCAAGTTGGGCGGAAACATTGAGACTTCTTCGACCCTCGACATAGAACGTACCATAATCTTAAATCTTAACGGATATTCGCTGACTTGCAGTTCGACGGATGAGAACATTATTTCAGTACGCAGCAGCGGAAACCTGACGGTAAAAGACAGCGGCACCGGCGGCAAAATAGACGGACAGAACAAAAACTGCGGATTTGATGTCAAGGGAGGCACACTGACATTAAGCAGCGGCAGTATCGTAAACTGCACGGATAAAGACGGTGACGGCGGCGCCGTTGATGTATCCAACACCGGCGTAGCGCAAACACCGGTTAAATACGGGAAATTTGTTATGAACGGCGGGGCCGTTATAGATTGCAAGGCCGGCGATGACGGCGGAGCGGTGGATATAGGCAGCGGTTGTACTTTTATTATGAACAGCGGCACCATCGATAGTTGCAGAGCCGACGATGACGGCGGAGCGGTATTTATCAAGCAGAGCGGTATATTTGAGTTAAACGGCGGAATCATTCAAAATTGCTCTTCCGGCGCCAACGGCGGAGCGGTGAATATTTATAGGGACGGTCGCTTTACCATGACAGGCGGCACGATAAAGAGCTGCCGGGTAGACCCGGGCGGACTTGGCATTGCAGTGTACGGCAGCAACGATATGGCCGTGGTCACCATGACCGGCGGATGCTTTGAAGACTGCGGTGCATTCCCTTATTCCTTTGATGAATTCACTGTAACCTTTGATTCTGACGGTGGCAGCACCGTTTCCGAGCAGAAGCTGAGAAATGCTCCTGCAGTTAAGCCCGCCGACCCAAAGAAGGACGGCTATGATTTTTCCGGATGGTATCTGGATAATACACAATACGCGTTTAATACAAAGGTCACCAAGAACATTACCCTAAAAGCCCATTGGACGCCAACATCTGCGTTGACCTCCATAACTGCGGCGACTGTCGAGAATGTGAAATTTAACTATCAGCCGGGCGATGCCCCTCAGGCAACGGCATTGGTTTCTGAAATCGATACAGGTAAATATGAGATTACTTATGAATGCTGGCAGCAGTTTGAAAACAACAGCCCTGTTGCCGCATGGTATTCCGATAACGCCTCGCACGGTTCTCTGCCGACTATAACGAAATTTGAAAGCGGAAAGAAGTATGTATATTCCCTTATGCTTACTCCGAAATCCGGATATTCTTTCTGCAGCGAAACCGTCATTACAGTAAACGGGCAAAAAGTATCGGCACCTTTCGTCAGCGGTTCTATGTATATCCCGTCCATTAAGACTATCACTATACCTACTTCGAACACAATTGATTTGGTGGAGATAGAAAATGTTACCGTCAGCTTTAAGAACGGCGACAAGCCTGTGTTCACAGGCAAGGTGCCTGACGGTGCAAAATATGCGTTTAGATGTGAGTGGTGGAGTCTTGACAGTAACACAGGTTTGATTTCTACCGAACCTGAGTGGGGAAGCGAAATTTATAAAAACAAAATCACCGCTTTTGAAGCCGGGAAGACCTATCATTACGGCGTATATGTGACTGCATATTATGACGACTTCTCATCCGACGCAAAGCTGAAAATTAACGGTCAATATGTGAATTTTAAACGTATAGGCGATGAAAACGATACGCAAAGCATGTGGCTTGAAACCGAGCTTACAATGACGCCGCAGGAGTCAGGCACGACGCCCGTTTATAAAATAACCGAGGGTGCAAACGGCTCTTGGACGCAAAACGGCAACGGTACGCTGAAATTCGTTGCCAACGGAGACTTCTCCAACTTTACCGGAGTTAAGGTTGACGGCATAACGGTTGCTCCCGAGAATTATACCGCAGCTTCCGGTTCTACCGTAGTTACGCTTACAAATAATTATCTCAAAACGCTCTCCGTCGGTAAGCATATATTGACCGTGGTTTATAATGACGGCGAATGCAGTACAAGTTTTGCGATTAAAGCGACACAGAACACGCCGGAAAATGCAAAGTCTCCTCAGACCGGCGACACATTAAACCTTACTTTTTGGATTGTCCTGACATTTATCAGCGGAATCCTTACCATTAGCACAGCGCTTGTAATCAGAAGGAAAAAGAACAATAAATAACAACGCATTATCTTTGCTAAAGCCACCTAAAACGGCGTAACCCCTGCGGTCACGCCGTTTTTAAAAACTAATTAAATTGCGATATAACAGCTGCACAAAAGCGCTCTTTTTTATTTTACATAAACATCAGCTGACCTATAAGCCTTGCGGTTGTGGACTTTTTAAAGCCGTATTTAAGCTGTGTATTTATCCTCTTAATTTTGTTTTGTTTTCTCAAGGAGCAAAACATATTAAGCAATTTTTTGTTTTCATCGGTAATAACGTCGTAATAACAGTCCTTAAAGGACTGCGCTTGTCTTAATAAATTACCGCAGGCTTCTTTAAGCTTTGCCGCATTAAGCTTGCTTGCAATATATCCTGCGCTTTTTATATCCGTCGCACCGACGACATTTTTGCCGTGCTGCCGATATTTCATAAGTTTTTTATCAACAACGCCTATTTTCCCGGTGCCTGCCGCAAGAAGAGCCACCCACCAATCGTGCATTTCTATATAATCAGCCTGCGTTTTTACAAGGCGCGCAAGCTCACGATTAAAAATCATAGTACAGCCCATAAAATAGTTTTGCACAAGTAAAGAAGCAAAATCCGTTCTCGGGCAGTACGTAGCGAGCTTAGTCTCGTCACAGACGATTTCATTCATATTTTCGTCCGCAAGCATCGCCCCTGAAGACACCATTGCCGGAAGCTTTTGTCCGTCGCTGTTTTCAAGCTCGCTTATAGCCTCCACGCTCACCCCTACCTTTTCTTCTAACCAAACGTCGTCCTGGTCGCAAAACATCACATATTCGGCGTCGCTGTATTTAATAAGGTTAAGAAAATTTTTGCATGAGCTTTTATAGCTTATATTATCTTCAATTATCTTCAATTTCCCGGGAAATTTTTCTTGATACTCTTTTAAAATTTCAAGAGTGCCGTCAGTTGACCCGTCGTCATGAGCGATTATTTTAAAGTCACCGTAAGTCTGCATAAAAAGCGAATCAAGCTGTTCTCTTAAAAACCTTTCACCATTATATGTCGCCAAAAGAATATCAGTCATACTATGCCCCGTAATTAAAAAATATTTTGCATTATTTCGTCAAGAGTATTATTAAAATGTTTAATCGTAAGATTATTTTCATAAAACGACCTGACATTTTTATTCATCTCATTCAGTTTTTCTTCGTCAAAGCTGATTTCATTCTCATGTTTTATGTTTACTC
>CAKSBK010000143.1 GCA_934438035.1 uncultured Christensenellaceae bacterium | reverse complement strand
ATTAAGCGTTGTGGGCATGCAGGAGCTTGAAGCAAAGGGATATTGTATAGATACCGTTAATACGCAGATTCCGGATACCGTAAGCGTTAACGTAAGGGCGGGAGTGGATTATCACAGGCTTATTGATAAAACCTCAGTAAGCGCTTCTGTGGATTTAAGCACGATAAACTCAACCGGTGATATTACGCTTGACATAACGACCGTCTGCACGATTTCCGGCGCTAATATTACGTCCGTTTCACCGTCTTCGATTACTCTTTCGATAGACGAGCTTGCAAGAAAGAGCGTTCCCGTGAGCGTGCAGCTTTCGGACGAAGCGGCGGAGGGTTATTACGTTGCGGGGCTTAATGCAGAGCAATCAAGAATCGAGATTACAGGTCCTAAGAGCAGAATTGATAAAATTTCCAGGGCCATAGCATACTGCTCCGTAAAGAATATGAAAGAAAGCCAAACGCTTTCCTGTGCTGCAGTGTTTTTGGATAGCGACGGAAACGAGCTTTCCGACATAACGGTAAGCGATTCAGCGGCGTATATAACCGTTGACGTAGAGCTTTATCCTACGAAAAGCATCGAGCTTAATACCGACGATATTATTAATTCCATAATCAACGTTGCCGGCGGATACGAAATTTCGGGAGTGGTTGCAAACCCCTCTTCAGTGACGATAGCAGGCGATACGGACGTCATTAATAACGTTGAAAAACTGGAGTTTGAAATTATAGACGCCCAGCAGGCGGATAAGAGCGTTGTTTTGGACGCCGTATTAAGAAATATCGACGGTGTAACTTATGTCGGAGGTCATACCGTTCGCGTGTATGTTCAGATTCGTGAAACGACGGAAACGGTAACGTACAGCAACAAAAAAATCGAGATAAGAAACGTTCAGGACGGTTACAGAGCCTATATTACCGACCATAAGCACACCGATGTAACCATAACGGACGGAGTTTCCGTGCTTTCGAAAATAAGCGCAAAGGATATTAATATATATATTGACGCTTACGGGCTTACTGAGGGAAAATATATCCGTTCGGTTGTGATGGATAAAATAGTAGGCGTTGAAGAGGAGAACATAACGTATTCTTATCCTCAGGTCTATATCGTTGTGGAGAAGAAAAAATAATGCAATGCAAGCTTCTTGTTAAAAATATTGAACTTGATATCGGCCTGCCTTTAGAGGCGCTTAAGGAAGCGGCTGCCGAAAAGGCAGGCGTTTTAGTAAGCGACGTAAGCTCGCTTACCGTTATAAAAAGGTCGCTTGACGCAAGGAAGCGCTCTAAGCCGCATTACGTATATACCGCAGCAATTGGCGGAGACTTTTCTTCTTCCGCAATTTCAAATAACGAGCTTTTTGTCGAAGAGGAAATTAAGCCGCTTAAAACGGGGACAGAGGAAATCAACGGCAGAATAGTCGTTGCAGGAACAGGACCGTGCGGCTTGTTCTGCGCATACCTTCTTTCAAAACACGGATATAAGCCGATTGTCATTGAGCGCGGAAGCATAATGCAAAAGCGTGAGGCAGCTTTTTTGCTTTTAAGAGACAAAGGCGTGCTTTCTCGGGAAAATAACGTTTGTTTCGGCGAAGGCGGCGCGGGAACATTTTCCGACGGTAAGCTTACAACAAGAATTAAGGATCCTCACGCAAAGTCTGTGCTTAAGCTTTTAAACGAACACGGCGCATCAGATTCGGTGCTGTATAATACAAAAGCTCATGTCGGAACCGACGTTATAAGAAAAACGGTGGTCTCAATGAGAAATGAAATTATTCGCATGGGCGGCGAAGTGTTTTTTGACACGAAGCTTACGGATATAGAAATTAAAAGCGGCGGGCTTAAGAGCATAAGCGTAAAAAACGCTGAAAAGACATATAAAATAGATACGAACTGCCTTGTATTGGCTATAGGCCACAGCGCAAGAGACACATATGAAATGCTGCTAAAAAGAGGCGTTTATATGGAGCCTAAAAGCTTTGCCGTAGGAATGAGAGCGGAGCATAAAAGAAGCGTTATAGACGAAAGTCAATACGGAAACGCAGAATATTCCAAAATACTCGGCGCGGCGGATTATAAGCTTACGGCAAGGGCAAAGGACAGAGGCGTTTTCAGCTTTTGCGTCTGCCCCGGAGGAGAGGTGGTTTGCTCTGCGACGGAAAATAATATGACTGCGGTTAACGGCATGAGCTACAGCGCAAGAGACGGTGAAAACACGAACGGCGCAATAGTTGTAAGCGTAAATAAGAACGATTATTTCCCGGGTCCGCTCGGAGGAGTGGAATTTCAAAGAATGATTGAGGCTAAAGCGTATGAAGCGGCTGGTGGTTACGGAGCTTTCTATACGGATATTAGCACCTTTTTGGGTAAAGGCTCTAAACGCAGTTCTCTTTATTCGAGCTATCGTCCGTATGTCGTCAAGGGTCGCCCCGATAAAGTGTTTCCGAATTTTATTATAGAAGCGTTAAAATACGGTCTCAGTGAATTTTGCTTAAAAATAAAGGGGTTTGACGAAGGCATTTTGCTCGGAGCGGAAACAAGAACATCTTCTCCCGTAAGAATAACGAGAGACGAGAACTTTTTAAGCATGCGGGGGATTTATCCTGCCGGGGAGGGCGCCGGCTATGCGGGCGGAATAGTTTCCGCAGCGGCGGACGGTCTTAAGGTTGCGGAAAAAATAATTGAAAGGTTTAAGCCTTAATGGATAATAATACATATACTTTAACTTATACTGACAAGTCCTCCTTGAGAAAGATGCTGTCTATTTCGCAAGAATGCGACAATTGCGGAAAATGTGCGCAGGCTTGCCCTTTCGGCGCGCTTAAAATAACGGAGGACGGGGATATAATGTTTCGCTCGCTTTCCTGCGTCTACGAATGCGAGGTGTGCGCGCTTGTATGTGAAAAAAAAGCTATATATTTCACTGCGCTTAATACATGCTCGCATAATTGCGGAAATTGCTCGGCTGACTGTGCAAAAAAAGAATAAAAAGCCTAAATTAAACAAAAAATAGCTCTTAAGTGTTTATAAAGGAGCTGTTATGTTTAAAAATAAATCAAATAGGTTTGTTGTTTATTTGGCTGTATTAATGCTTGTGTTTTCGGCGGCGGCGGGTTTTTTTGCTTCAAAGCTTTCTTCTACGGTGATTGCTGAAAAAGAAAAAGATAAAACGCAAAGCGGCGTTAAGGTTATAGATATATATATTTATACCGTTTGCGGAGAGAAAAAACAAAGCATACGTGAATACAGCGCCAAATATGAAGGGCTGACGAAAGATGATTTTAAAAAATATTCGGGCGAAGACGGAAGAGTAACGGATTTTTCATCTTCGAGAGTGGTGATAACTCACTGCTTGCGGCAATATTGCCGGGAGCATTACATTCTGTTTTTGGAAAACGAAAAGCTTCTCGTTAAGCGGTATTCCGAAAAACCGGGAGAGCTTTTGACTGTAAAGAATTTGGGAAGTCCTTTATATACATTGAGTGAAAATACGCAAAAGCGGCTTAAAAAGGGAGTTGTTTTTTCTGCGTTAAAAGACGCGGAAAGCTTCTCAAAAAAACAGCTTTACGAATAGAGGAGAAAAATTATGGACGAAACGTTGAAAATTGCAAAAAAAGCCAAAGAGGCGTCGTATGAGCTTGCGCTTATGGATGAAAACGCAAAAAATAAAGTGTTATATGCAATAGCCGACGCGCTTAGCGAAAACGCCAAAGCAATTATTGAGGCTAATAATAAAGACGTAAAAAGAGCAAATGAAAACGGAGTCGCCCCTTCTTTAATCGACAGGCTCTTTCTTGACGAAAAGAGAATTTCCGCTATGGCAAAGGGCGTAAGAGACGTTGCAAAGCTAAGCGACCCGATAGGAGAGACGATAGGCGGAGAAAAGAGGCCTAACGGTATAAGCATAATTAAAAGACGCGTTCCTTTGGGAGTGCTTGCAATAATTTACGAGGCAAGACCGAACGTTACTTCAGACGCCGTCGCCCTTGCCGTTAAAACGTCTAATGCGGTTATTTTAAAAGGGGGGAAGGACGCCCTTGATTCAAACGCTGTAATAATGGACGTAATGAAAGAGGCTGCTAAAAAAGCGGGATACCCCGACGGAGCAATGGAGCTTATACGAAGCGCATCAAGGGAGGAAGCCGCAAAGCTTATGACTCTTAACGGATATGTAGACGTTATTATTC
>CAKSBK010000142.1 GCA_934438035.1 uncultured Christensenellaceae bacterium | reverse complement strand
TAGCTAAAAGGACTTATTGCGACGACTGGGCGTTTACAACCGAGCAGGCGCGCCGAGCGTGCCTTTTTGGGATAGAGCCGGGGCAATGACATATAAAAGCACTTCCGCTTTCAGCGAAAGTGCGTAAAAATGTCATTTATAAATAAAAAAGCGCCGTAAGGCGTTTATGAAATGTAAAACATAAAAAAGAAGCTCAAAACTTCCCGCTTCACACAAGCAAGAATTTTGAGCGTTCGCGTTTTGAGCAAAGCGAAAAACGCTTAACCGCACAAAGGTGGTAGGCAAACGTTTTGCAAAAAACCGAGCAGAGCGACCGTTTTTTGCAATTAGTGCAGCCGTGCCTTTGGGCGGAAGAGGAGCAGCAACGCCGCATAAAAGCTTTTCCTCTGTCAAGAGGAAAGCGTAAGAGCGGCGTTTGGTGCGACGAGTTACCACTCGTACACCCCCCAATTAAATTTATTAAACTCTTCGCAGCCGTCTTTTGTAACGAGAAGCATTTTTTCAATGCGCAAGCCCATGTTTTCCTTATATATTCCCGGCTCCATAGAGAACGTCATTCCCTCCTCTATAACCGTATCGTCGCAGGGGATTATTTTAGGCATATCGTTTAACCCCGTACCTATCGCATGACCTATATAATGCGGGCATTCGTAACCGTTTTCCGTATACGCTTTTTCCGAAGCGGCATAAACCTCGCTTGCGGTTGCGCCGGGTTTTAAAGCGCGTTTCATATACTCATAGGCGTTATATATAGTGTTAAAAAGTCTTAGCTGCACGTCGTTTCTCTTTCCGAAGCTTACTACATTACAGCAATCGCACCAATAACCCATATATCTTACGCTCATGTCCATTATGCCGACGTCTCCCAAATTAACGATTCTGTCGGTGGGTCCGCCGGGATATGAAGAATTAAAGGAGCGTTCCCCCGTAACAAGCTCGCCCGAAATGTGGACGTTTTTTCCCGCCGTATCTACCATTGCGCCGAAAATCTCTCTCCATAATGCAAGCTCTGACTTTCCTGCGCCGTCGTGCGAAAGCTCGTTCAATTTTAAAAATGCGGAATCACATATAGCCGCCGCCTTTTTCATGCGCTCAATTTCCCACGGAGCCTTTACCATTTTAGATTCAAAAAGCTCCTTTGAAGCATCCGTAAACGCCGTTTTGGGGTAAACCGAGCCTATCGCCTCTCTTATAATATGAGGCAAGCTGGGCTCAACCGCCGTTTTACCCTCGCAGCCGTACTCTTTAAGCACCTCTTTAAAGCCCTTAACGTATTCTTCCGCAGGATTAAGCATTTTTTCAAGCTTATAGGGGCAATAGGTTATTATGTTTTCAAAAAAGGAGTATTTTTTCGCGTTTTGAAGAACGCTGTCCGGAATATACAGCGCTTCTTTTTGTTCCTTAACGTTAATTATGACGGTAGCCAAAGGCAGGCTCCAATTAAAAAAGCCGACAGCATATGTGTTCGGCAGATTAACCATGCCGCTTGCGTGAAGCACGTTTTCGGGCAGGCAAAGAACGGCAGTATCACAGCCGTATTTTGAAAGTACGTCGTAAAGTCTCTGATTTTTTTTCATAATTTTTCTCCGTTCACAATTTTTAAAATCACGAACGGACGGCACAACCGAGACATTTGCTGTCGTTATATCGTTAAGCGTTAATTTAAGTTTATTTTATTAAACGTAAAATGTCAATAATAATTTTAACTTTTTTGCATGCGCCGCTTTTTCTTGACGATACGCCTTGAAATAAGTATAATTTTCTTATTCTCATTATCTGAAGTCAAACGGAGGCTTTATGAAAAAACATATTTGTATAGGCATACCCCGCGCGCTTCTGTATTACAGATACGGGCATATGTGGGAAGCGTTTTTTAACGCACTTGACTGCGAGGTTATGCTTTCCCCCAAGACGGATAAAAGCATTCTTGATACGGGCATCCGCTACTCTGTAGACGAAACCTGCCTTTCGAGCAAGCTGTTTTTGGGGCACACGGAATACCTTATAGATAAGTGCGATTATATATTTATTCCCAGAATCGCCAATTTCGGAAGAGATAAAATATTTTGCACCAAATTTTCCGCATTGCCGGATATGGCGAAAAATACCTTCAGAGACAGACAAATAAAAATACTTACCTGCAACATAGATCTTCGCATGGGCTACGGAGAGGCGAGCGCCTTTATGGAAATAGGCAAAAAATTAGGCAAGAATAAAGCGGTCACCTTCAGAGCCTATCAGCTTGCAAAGCGCGCGGAGGAACGCGCCGAGGAGGCTAAGGAAAAACTTGCGGAGGAGCTTTTAAATAAAGACGGGCTTAAAATACTGCTCGTTGCGCACAGCTATATTGCGGAAGACGCATATGTCGGAAAACAAATTACGGATATGCTTAACCATATGGGAGTGTGCGTAATTCCCGCAGAGATTCTCAGAAGAGACCGCGCCGCAAAGGCGGGAAGCGAGCTTTCCCCCACGCTTCCCTGGATATGCAACAGAGAGCTTGCCGGCGCAGTTTGGGAATATAAAGATATTATTGACGGAATTATACTTATGAGCGCCTTTCCCTGCGGACCTGACAGCATGGTTAACGATATAATAATAAGGAGAATAAAGGGCATCCCTACGCTGAACCTCACAGTTGACGCACAGGACGCCACGGCGGGGCTTGAAACGCGCCTCGAAAGCTTTGTGGATATACTTCATTTCAGAGAGGGGGAACGCGTAATATGACAAAAAAGAAGGTGTCTTTGCCGCAGTTCGGAAATTATTCCATACCCTTTGAATATATTATAACCCACGGACTGGAGATGGATTATATCACACCCCCGCCCATGACGCGCCGCACTCTTGAAATAGGCAGTAAATACAGCCCCGATTATGTCTGCGCGCCCTTTAAGCTAAACGTCGGCTCTTTTATAGAGGCAATAGAAGCGGGGGCGGACACTATCGCGCAGATTTCGGGCGATTGCCGCTTAGGATACTACGGAGAGCTTCAGGAGCAGATACTGCGTGATTTAGGCTATGACGTGACGTTCGTAAACCTCGCAAACTGCAGCGAAAAGAAGCCCTTGACGTATATTAGGGAATTTCAGAAGATAAACCCCGAGCTCTCCATTAAAAAACTCGTCGCCGCCTTCGCAAACGGCATGACGATGGTTAAATATATGGACGATATAGACGCGTTTATCAGAAGACATATAGGCTTTGAACGCGAAATGGGCAGGATGGAGGAAATATATTCTCAATGGCTGGAGGAGCTTCGAAGCTGCGACTCCAAAAAAGAGATGAAAGCGCTTCACTCCATAACCCTAAAGCGCCTTAAAAGGGTGGAGCTTAACAAACCCAAAAAGCTTTTAAAGGTGGGCGTAGTCGGCGAGTATTACACCATTATGGATTCCTTTTCCAACCACAATTTGGAGCGTGAGCTCGCTCAGATGGGAATGTATATCGACCGCTGGATGGACCTTACAAACAGCCTTTTTCACTATAAGGACAAGGACATGCTCCCCAAAATCAAGGCGTATTGCGATTACAGCATAGGCGCAACCGCAATGGCAACCGTCGACGCCGCTTTAAAATATGCCAAGCAGGGCTACGACGGAATTATACACGTCAAAAGCTTCGGCTGCACGCCGGAAACGGACGCCGTTCCCGTGCTGCAAAACATAAGCGCAGATTATAAAATACCCATACTTTATTTGAGCTATGATTCTCAAACAAGCGACACCGGGCTCAAAACACGTTTGGAAGCTTTTTATGACATGATTTACATGAGAAAATGAGAGGAAATATATGAAAAAAGCATATTTGGGAATGGATATAGGCTCAATTTCCACCAAGGGAGTGGTAATCGACCAGAAAAACAATATTCTCGCTTCGGACTATCTTTGGACGGAGGGAGACCCCATAGGAGCGGCGAAAAGAGTAGTCGCTTCATTAAAAAAACAGTTTGATTCGCAAAATTTCGAAGTGGTAAGCGTAGGCACTACGGGAAGCGCAAGAAGACTTGTCGGCGCGGCTTTGGGCGCAAGCATGATTAAAAACGAAATCACGGCGCACGCCGTCGGCACGCTCGCCCTTTACCCCTCGGTTCGCACCATTTTTGAAATCGGCGGACAGGACAGCAAAATAATATTGATTGAAAACGGCGTCGTTACGGACTACGCCATGAACACACTTTGCGC
>CAKSBK010000141.1 GCA_934438035.1 uncultured Christensenellaceae bacterium | reverse complement strand
TCCCTGGAAAGAATGCAACCTTACGCATATGAGGGAGGACGGCGTTGAGCTTGTAAGAAGAATAACGGGCGGCGGCGCGGTTTATCATGACGAGGGAAATCTCAATTTCTCATTTATCGCGGGTGTAAACAGATACGACGAGCATAAGCAGTTCGAGCTTATTTTAAACGCCGTGAGGAGGCTGGGAATACCCTGCGAATTTTCCGGTAAAAACGATTTAAAGGCGGACGGAATGAAGTTTTCCGGAAATGCGTTTTGTAAGAGGGGGGAGACCCGTCAGCACCACGGCACGCTTCTTGTAAGTGCGGATTTAAAAAAGCTTTCAAACTACCTTAACCCCGACCCTTTAAAGATGAAGGCGAAGGGCGTAAGTTCCGTAAGGCAGAAGGTGTGCAATTTAAACGAGTTTAACGAAAAGCTCACCACAGACATGATGCTTAGCGCAATAAAGGAAGCGTATAAAGAAGTATACGGGGAATATTCCGAGCTTGAGCTAACGGAAAAAGACGAAAGAGAGATTGCCCCTTACTATGAAAAGCAGTGCTCTTGGGAATGGATGATGGGCAGCACTCCGCAGTTTGACGTGCTTTTGGAGGAGCGCTTTAACTGGGGCGGAATGCAGCTGCATATAAACGCTAAAAACGGAAAAATAAGCGAAATTAAAGTTTATACCGACGCAAACGACGCAAACCTTGCGGGAATTTGCGAAGAGGCGCTTTTAGAAACGCGCTTTAATAAGGAGGATATGAGTGAGGCGCTTTTGAAAACGGGAAGAGAAGAGCTTGCCGACGTTTCAAAGTTCATACTTTCAAAAAATATATGATAGTTATAGATAAAGCAAAAGAGGCGGACAGGGGCGCCGTAATATCAATGATGAAGGATTTTTATTCTTCAGACGCGGTTATGTACCCCGTTCCTCAAGAGAATTTTATAAAAACCTTTGACGAGTGCTTAAAAAGCGACGTTTACGCAGAGCTTTTTACGGCGAAATACGACGGAAAAACAGCCGGATACATGCTGACGGCGCGTACGTTTTCAAACGAAGCGGGTGGCATGGTTACGTGGATTGAAGAGCTCTACGTTTGCCCCGATATGCGCGGGAAAATGATAGGCCATGCAATGCTTGAGAGGATTTTAAAAGATAAAAGCGTGCGCTTCAGGCTGGAAATTGAAGAGGAGAACACGGGGGCGGTAAGGCTTTATAAGAGCTTCGGCTTTGAGATGTTCGGATATGGCCAAATGATTTTGGAGGATAAATGCTGATATGGATATTTTAAAGGGACTCATTTTAGGAATAGTTCAGGGAATAACGGAGTTTTTGCCCGTTTCTTCAAGCGGACATTTGCTTTTGCTTGAAAAGATAACCGGAATAAGCGAAAATGACGGCGGAGCTTTTTTTACGACCATGCTTCATTTAGCAACGCTTGTCGCCGTTGTTATAGTTTACAGAAAGCTTATTTGGAAAGTTATAAGATATCCAAAAAACAAGCTTCTTTTATATCTCGTTATAGCCACGGTTCCTACGGTTATAATAGCGCTGCTATTTAAAACGGTGCTTTCAGGCTTTTCGGATATGGCGGACAGAGGCGCGTTTCTGGGAATATCGTTTATAATAACGTCCGTTCTTCTTTTGCTTTCGGATAAGCTTGCGAGTATTCCCAAAAGGCGCAGAAAGCTTGAGAATATGAGCCCGAAAGACGCTCTTATTATAGGTGCAATGCAGTGCGTCGGCACTCTTCCCGGAATATCCCGCTCCGGCTCGACGATTTCCGGCGCAATTTTTGCGGGGCTTGATAAATCCGCCGCGGCTGACTTCTCCTTTCTTATGTCCATTCCCGCAATACTCGGAAGCGTTGTTTTGGAGGGATACGACGCAGTTAAGGCGGGAACCATAGGCGTTCCAGTAGGTATGCTTATAGTGGGAATGATAGCTGCGGGAATTACGGGCTACTTTGCGGTTAAATTCATGATAACAATGATAAAGAAAAAGAAGCTTTTCGGCTTTGCGATATATACCGCAGCTTTAGGCGTAATAGTAATTATCGACCAGCTTGTTACGCATATAGTTTTCTGATGTTTACAAAATAGATACAAAATTCTCTTAAAGTTCATTTAAGGTAGAAATAAAGTTCATAAAAGTCGGGTATATTATTAACTGTAGAGAGGAAGTAATGCACCCTCGCTATAAATAATTGTACTCCCCTTATAAATTTACAAAATGAACAAAGACCCGGAAACGTTGCGTTCCGGGTTTTTGCTTTAAAAAATATTTACAGCCTCAGCTCTCCCTGGGGCTCGTATTTACAGAAAAGGTCGACTATAAATTCGTGAGGAAAAATATCAGGACAGGCGGCGACTCCGTAATAGCAGTCGTATGAAGAAGCGGCGGCGATTTTGCTCAGCTCGTCTATCTCGCTCATTGCCACATTTGAATTTGCGCATATCATTAAAAGCGTGCGTTCCGCTCTTCTCGGGCGCAGATAATCAAAATATTCCTTAATAAGCTTTAAATGTCCTTCAATATTAATATGCACGAGCTTGCCTATGTTTGCGTTGCCTATAACGGCGGCAAAATCCGCCTCGTCAAGCGTTATGATATGCTCTTTGGCGGCCATGAATTTTGTGGAAAGCTTTGCCGCGGTATATTGAGAGTAGCTTTTAAGTATCTCTATTTTCATCGTCTGTTTCCTTTTTTTCAAGAACGAGAGTTATATCGTGGGGATATTTTAAAAACGCTTCCGCGTAAAATACGTTTTTGGGGAGCTTTTCGTTTGTATATTTGCGAACGCAAAGCTTTTTTGCGCAAAAAAGCTTTAAAAGCGGCAAATAATCCTCGTCTGCGGAAAACCTGTTTTGTGAAATGTTTAAAATGAGCTTTTCCGCAGGAAGAAGCTTAAGAACTGATAGCTCGCTTTTTATCTTCTCCGTCGTTCCGAGCGCGCTTAAATATATGACGCAGGAGCCCGAAAGCTCTTCGCTTGTAAAGGAGAGGTCTTCTCCTTTAATAAGAGAGGACTTTTTTTCAAAAAAGTTTTCGTTGTAGCGGCGTATTGCGGAATATCTCCCGGCGGAGCAATGCGTTTCCAGCTTCATTTTGCGTTCTCCTTTACTCTTAAAAAAATGTGATAGCTCGCTTCTCCCGCTTTCATTTTAAGTCCGTAAGCGGTTTTTCCCCGAGTTAAGGTGTCAAAAAGGGTGGTCATTCTGTCAAGCTCTTCAACGTTAAAGAGCTCGGGGTCCTGAAGAGTGTATACAAGCATTTTTTCCGCTGCGGGAAACTGCTTTACTTTTTCAAGAAGCTCTTTTTCGTCCCCTGAAAAGGCGCAGTATAATACATCCGCGCCGGGAGAAAACACTTGACGGACGTCTTCGTCAAACACTTTTATTATTTCGCTTGCGGAGCAGTCGGTGTAATCGCTTTTTGAAATTATGCTCCTGTAATCTTCTTCTCCGTTCATTTTTTTAAAATTCATATTATTTCTCCGTATCGGCATATTGGTGTAAAAAGGCGGGGCTTTTCTCGCTCTCGGTAGACATTCCCTGCGCCCGGTTAAAGCTGTAAAAACTGCTTTTTGAGGTAATTATATGGTCGCAGAGCTTTACGTCTACGGTTTTTAAAAGGTCTATAACGGTTCGCGTAAGCTTTATATCCGCATGGGAGGGCGCCGCCGTTCCCGTCGGGTGATTGTGCGCAAGTATCGCATAAGCCGCATTGTAAGAAAGCACGGTTTTAAGAAGTGTTCTCGAATCAAGCCCGACGCTGGAAATTCCGCCGGAGGAAAGCTCCTCATAGCCTAAAAGCTCCATTTTCATGTTAAGCAGAAATATGTATAAAACCTCCTGCTTTTTTGAATACAATAGCTTGGTTATAAATTCGGCGGCGTCGCCTACGGTTAAAAATCTCTGTTTGGTCTCTGTGGAAGTAAAATATCTTTCACCCGAGTCTCTAACGAGGTTTAAAAAGACTGCTGCGTTTTTTGAAAGCCCCGCTTCGCAAAGGTCGTTTATGTCTGCGTTAAAAATTGCGGAATATGACCCAAACCTTTTTATGAGGCGATGTGAAAGCTCGTTAGTGTCTTTTCTCGGCACCGCATAATATAAAAGCATTTCTATAAGCTCGTGATCCGTAAACGCGCGGCTGCCGTTTTCAATATACTTTTGTCTCATTCGGTCGCGGTGACCTTCATG
>CAKSBK010000140.1 GCA_934438035.1 uncultured Christensenellaceae bacterium | reverse complement strand
ATAATGATACTCTGCGGTGCGCGTCAAAAGCTCACAAAATGGAAGTGGATTAACGATTACGCCCTGCCCTTAAGCCTTATTCTCGGCATGGCGAGCGCAATACCGATAACCGCATGGTTGGGCTGAAAAGGAGGATATTGAAATGAAGGACAAAAATTTAAGTTATATAGATTCAGTACACCGCTGGGGTAAAATTTGGGACGTCATAATGCTCGTTGTATTACTCACTTTCCCCGTTGCCGTTGCGATAATATTCCACGCTTCTTTAGACTTTGACGGACTTTGGAAAGGACTTTTGGCAACTCTCCCCATGTATTGGGCGGTAGGTATAGTTGAATTTTTCACCTATATTCCCATGCTCGGCGCAGGCGGCTCCTATCTTTCGTTCGTAACGGGAAACATTTCCAACTTAAAGCTCCCCTGCGCGCTTAACGCAATGGAGCAGGCGGGCGTAAAGGCGAACTCCGAAGAAGGCGAGGTTATTTCAACAATCTCCATCGCAATTTCTTCCATAGTCACTACTATAATAATTATACTCGGCGTAATACTCATAGTTCCGCTCACTCCCGTGCTTGAAAACCCTGCGCTTGCACCCGCCTTTGATCAAATGATACCTGCGCTTTTCGGCGCTCTTGCAGTGGTATTCGTATCTAAAAACTGGAAAATTGCGCTTGCTCCGCTTATTTTAATGCTGCTGCTCTTCATATTTGTTCCGGCATTAAACGCAAGCTCCGTTGGTCTTATGGTTCCCGTAGGCGTGGTATTCACCATTTGCGTCTCAAGGATACTCTATAAAAAGGGCGTTCTTTAAAATAAGGAGGATATAAAATGATAGCATTATATATTGTTCTTGCTCTTTTAGCCGTGCTTATAGCCGTTATCCTCATAAGAACGGCGGCTTTTAAGCCCAAGAGCGTTACAAACGAAGAAGCTCCCGACGTCGTTTTTGACAAAGACAAGGCGGTTAATGACCTTGCGGAGCTCGTAAAATGCAAAACCGTTTCATATAACGACAGCTCTTTGGAAGACGACGCCGAATTTGAAAAGCTCATAGGAAAGCTCCCCGAGCTTTTCCCGAACGTATGGGAAAAATGCGAGTTTACAAAGCTTCCCGACAGAGGCCTTCTCTTTAAATGGAAGGGCAAAACCGAAAAAGAGCCTTCCGTTATGATGGCGCATTACGACGTTGTTCCCGTGGAAGAACAGAATTGGGATAAACCCCCGTTTGAAGCTATTATAGAAGACGGAATAATGTGGGGAAGAGGCACGCTCGACACAAAAGTTACGTTTAACGCCGTGCTTTTTGCCGCAGACCATTTAATTAAGCAAGGGTTTGTTCCCGAAAACGACATGTACCTTGCTTTCTCCGGCGGCGAAGAAGTAAACGGCAAAGGCGCTATTAATATTGTAGACTATTTTGAAAATAACGGAATAACGCCCGGAATAGTAGTAGACGAGGGCGGCGCCGTCGTTGAAGACGTCTTCCCCGGAGTACATCAGCCCTGCGCGCTCATAGGCATTGCGGAAAAAGGCATGATGGATCTTGAATACACCGTAAATTCCGCAGGCGGCCATGCCTCCGCTCCGCCCGAGCATACTCCCGTAGGCGTGCTTTCAAAGGCTTGCGTAAAGGTTGAAGCGCATCCCTTTAAAATGCATATTACAAAGCCCGCCGCCGAAATGTTCGACACCTTAGGAAGACATTCAACGTTTGTTTACAGAATGATTTTCGCAAACCTTTGGCTTTTTAAAGGCGTCTTAAACAACATCTGCAAAAAGAGCGGCGGCGAATTAAACGCACTTTTAAGAACCACCGTAGCTTTTACCCAGATGAGCGCAAGCAAGGCTCCGAACGTTCTTCCTCCCGTCTCCTCAATGGTTTCAAACATTCGTCTGAACCCCGAAGACAGAATAGCCTCTGCAACCGAGTATATTAAGAACGTCATAGGAGATGAAAACGTAAAATTAAGCGTAAAAGGCGGAATGGAGCCCTCAAGAATTTCCAGAACTGACTGCGAAGCCTGGGAAAAGGTCGGAAAAGCAATTACCGCTACTTGGAAAGGCTCCATAGTTTCACCTTACCTCATGGTAGCCTGCTCAGACAGCCGCCATTACGGCAGAATTTCGGATAAGGTATACCGTTTTTCCGCAGTTGATTTAACGGCGGAGGAAAGACATACGATTCACGCCAACAACGAGCATATCCGTTTAGACACCGTAAAACGCGCCTGTGAATTTTACATAAGGCTTATGCAGAACTTATAATTAAAAAGCTTTGCCCAAAAGGGCAAAGCTTTTTTTCTCGCAATAATAAATTATGTTTTTTTACGAATAATAATAAAAAAAATCCAAGGAGAATAACAATGATAAAAGTCGCTTTTTTTGACGCAAAGCCTTATGATAAAGAATATTTTGACAAATACAACCGCAATGTCGATATAACCTATTACGAAGAAAAGCTCTCGCCCCATACTGCAAAAATGTCTCAGGGCTTTGACGCCGTATGCGTTTTTGTTAACGACAACGTAAATAAAGATGTTATAGATATATTGTGTGAAAACGGCGTGTCTTTAATCGCCATGCGCTGCGCGGGCTACAGCAACGCCGATGTTGAATACGCCTGCGGAAAAATAAACATCGTAAGGGTCCCCGCATACTCTCCCTACGCCGTTGCGGAGTTTGCCGTCAGCCTGCTTTTAACCTTAAACAGAAAGCTTTACAGAGCATATAACAGAACGAGAGACTTTAATTTTTCAATAAACGGACTTTTAGGCACAGACCTTCACGGAAAAACCGCAGGAATAATAGGCACGGGAAAAATCGGAAAAATAACCGCGGATATTCTTAAGGGCTTCGGAATGAACATACTCGCCTACGACCTTTACCCCGATGAAAAAAGCGGGCTTGAATACGTAAGCTTGGAAGAGCTTTTAACAAAAAGCGACGTAATAAGCCTGCATTGCCCCCTAACCAAAGAGACAAAATACATAATAAACGAAGAGGCTCTTATGCTCATAAAGGACGACGCTTTTATAATAAACACCTCAAGAGGCGGGCTTATAGACACAAAAGCCCTGATTAAAGCCTTAAATTCCGGAAAGCTTGCGGGAGTCGGTCTTGACGTTTACGAAGAAGAGGCGGAGCTGTTTTTTGAGGATAGGAGCGGAACGGTTATTAAAGACGACGTGCTTTCTCTTCTTGTTTCCCGCCCGAACGTGCTTTTAACCTCGCATCAAGCGTTTTTCACCAAGGAGGCTTTAAGCGCAATAGCAAAGACCACGCTTGATAATATAGAAAGCTTTTTTAACTCGCATGCGCTTAATAACGAAGTCTGCTACAACTGTAAAACCGGCAAAATTCACGATAACTGCTTCAGAAAAAGAGGGGACTCCGTATGTAAATAATGCATAACTCTAAGGTTTCACCATATACTCTTAAAGGTGACGCATTATGTTTTATTATATTAGAGGACTTGTTTTTTCTAAGCCGCCGCTTACGCTTTCGTTTATGTTTGCGGCGTTATGTTGGTTTTTTTCCGGCGCATATACTTCTGTAAGCATAATTACGGACGGCGGCGCTTTAAAGCTTTTCGCCGCCCTTTTTTTATTCCGCCTGATTATTTTAATTAACTGCGCCGTTCTTTCAAAAAACAAAATCACCTGCCTCTTTTGCTTCCCGTTAATATTTTTATCCTCCTGTCTAAACGGCATGTTCTTTAAAAATACCGTTATGCTTGCCGACGCTTTTTTTAAAAAGCTGCTGATTCTGCCCGGCGTAATTTGCTGCGCCGTAAACTGTGCGTATTTCTGTTTGCTTATGCTTATGTCTTTTTACTCAAGAAAAACCGTTTTATACATGACCTCTTTTAAAGAGCTGCTTTTAAGAAGAGTGTTTTTTGACCGAGAAAGCGCCAGGCAATGGTGCTTATTATATTTCATTTTCCTGCCTAATCTGTTTATTGCCGCGGTTATATACCTCTTATGCGCGGCATAAGCTTTAAAGACAGATTTTAAGGAGCTTTGACATGTATAAAAGAATTTTGTCGGCAATTTTGAGTTTATCGATTGTTTTTGGAGGAAGCTTTAAAAAAGACGTTCCCTCCGAAGCTAAGGCGTATATAGTTACGGAAGCTTTGACGGGAGCCGTTGTCGAAGCAAAAAACGAAAACGAAGCCATGAATATTTCCGGCCTTGCAAGGCTTATGAG
>CAKSBK010000139.1 GCA_934438035.1 uncultured Christensenellaceae bacterium | reverse complement strand
TCCTCATAGTTAAAAACTTAACGCCGGAAGCGGTTTCAAACAGCGTTGAGGATTTTGCCGCAAAGCTTAAAAACGCGCAGATGATATTTATTCCGGGCGGCTTTTCCGGAGGAGACGAGCCTGACGGTTCGGGTAAGTTTATAACGGCATTTTTCAGAAACGCCGCCGTTAAAGATGGCGTAGGCGAGCTTTTAGACGTAAGAGGAGGTCTTATCTGCGGCATATGCAACGGCTTCCAGGCGCTTATAAAATTAGGGCTTGTGCCTTTCGGTAAGATTATTGACACGGACGAAAACTGCCCCACGCTTACCTTTAACACTATAGCAAGGCACCAGTCTAAAATAGTGCGCACGAGAATAGCCTCAAACATGAGCCCCTGGCTTAAGAATACTAATATCGGCGACGTATTCAGCGTGCCGATTTCTCACGGCGAGGGCAGGTTTATAGCGCCCGACGACGTCATAAGAAGGCTCATAGAAAACGGTCAGATAGCGACCCAGTATTGCGACCTTGACGGAAACGCGACTATGGATATAGATTATAACCCCAACGGCTCCGCAATGGCGATAGAGGGAATAACCTCGCCCGACGGCAGAGTTTTCGGCAAGATGGGTCATTCCGAAAGAGTGGGAGAGGGACTTTATAAAAACGTTCCCGGAAATTACGATATCGGAATGTTTAAGTCCGCCGTAGAGTTTTTTAAATAAGGAGTGAAAATATGCTAAGCGATATTGAGATAGCTCAGGGCTGTAATATGAAGCCGATTTCTGAGATTGCTGCCTCTGCGGGAATCGATGAAAGGTATTTAGAGCAATACGGCAGATACAAGGCGAAAATAGACCTTGACATAATGAAAGAGGACAAAAAAGAGGGTAAGCTCGTTTTGGTTACGGCTATTACCCCCACTCCCGCGGGAGAGGGCAAAACAACCACGTCTATAGGTCTTGCGGACGGTCTTAAAAAGATAGGCAAAAGCGTTATTGCCGCATTAAGAGAGCCCTCTTTGGGTCCCGTTTTCGGAATAAAGGGCGGCGCCGCCGGCGGAGGATATGCTCAGGTGGTGCCTATGGAGGATATTAACCTGCACTTTACGGGGGATTTCCATGCGATAGGCGCCGCAAACAATCTTCTTGCGGCAATGATAGATAATCATATACACCAGGGCAACGAGCTTAATATAGACGTAAGAAGAATCACCTGGAAGCGCTGTGTGGATATGAACGACAGACAGCTGAGAAACGTAGTTGACGGACTCGGCGGAAAGGTAAACGGCGTTCCCCGTGAAGACGGCTTTGATATAACCGTTGCGAGCGAGGTTATGGCGGTTTTATGCCTTGCGGATTCATTAAAGGACTTAAAAGAGCGCCTGTCAAGAATAGTCGTTGCGTATACCTTTGACGATAAGCCCGTAACCTGCGGAATGATAGGCGCAGCGGGCGCAATGACCGCGCTTTTGAAGGACGCAATTAAGCCTAACCTTGTTCAGAGCCTTGAGGGAACGCCCGCTTTAATTCACGGAGGTCCCTTTGCAAACATAGCTCACGGTTGCAACTCCGTTACGGCGACAAAGCTCGCAATGAAGACGGCGGATTATACCGTGACCGAGGCGGGCTTCGGCGCAGATTTGGGCGCGGAAAAGTTTCTTGACATAAAGTGCAGATATGCGGGAATAAAGCCCAATGCGGTTGTTATAGTAGCCACGGTGCGCGCGCTTAAAATGCACGGCGGAGTTAAAAAGACGGAGCTTTCCTCGCCTGACGCGGGAGCGGTAAAAAGAGGAATGCCCAACCTTTTAAGGCATGTTTCAAATATTAAGGACGTTTATCGTCTTCCCTGCGTCGTTGCGATAAACGAATTTCCCACCGACAGCGAGGAGGAGGTTTCCGTCGTTAAAGAGGCGTGTGAAAAAGCGGGAATTAAGGCGGTTTTATCCCGCGCGTGGGCAAAGGGCGGCGAAGGAACAATGGAGCTTGCGCGCGAGGTCGTTCGCCTTTGCGAAGAGCCAAACGACGATTTTTCTTACGCATACGAGCTTAATAAGAGCATAGAAGAGAAGATAGACGATATTGTAAAGAAAATTTACAGGGGAAAGGGCGTTGTTTTTACGCCCGCTGCAAAAAAACAGGCGCAGAGGTTAGAAGAGCTGGGCTACGGAAATCTTCCCGTATGCATGGCTAAAACTCAGTACAGCTTTTCCGACGACGCTTCTTTAATATGCGCTCCCGAGGACTTTACGGTTACTGTCCGCGAATTAAAGGTTTCCGCAGGCGCGGGCTTTATAGTAGCGCTTACGGGAAATATTATGACTATGCCGGGGCTTCCCAAAAAACCTGCGGCTTTAGGAATAGACGTTGACGAAAACGGAAAAATCACGGGATTGTTTTAAAAATGTAAAGGAGACGGCTTGCCGTCTCCTTTTTTGTATACCTAAAAACTGCGAGACAGCAGAGCTTAAGCGGTGAGAAAACACTTCTAAAGTGATAATGTAAAGAAGCCTGCATAAAAATACTTTAGAAGGACGTTAAAATAAATAAACAATATAGTTCGTAAACGGTTTAGAACATAGAAAGTGAAATAATAAGTACCGTACAGCATTTGCGCCGAAAAACGAAAGCGGTGCGATGATATTGCAAAATAAATGAAATTAACACGCAGAAACAGAGAATTTTGGCGCAAGGCATACTGCTTAGATACGGCGGGAAAAATGCATAGCGAATAAAAAAGCAAATATTAAGACGGGAGAGTTAGCGCTAAGACCCTTTTAATGGCGGCGGTTAACAAATGCATGCTGACAGGCGTTTTAATGCGCCCGTGTGCGAAGCCGTATCCACGAAGATGAAAAACCACCCACAGCGGGCGGATATTCATTGAATATTTAAATTTGGGCATATGAACCGGAAAAGCCGCTCTTGCAGAGTGACTTTAGCTTAAACGGCGCAAAAACGAAGCGAGAGCTTTAACGCTTTTTATTCTATCTCGATATTTTTTATGCCGTATTGCAGCATTATGTTTATAAGCTCGTTTCTGGAGCAGTTAATTTCTTTTGCCATTCTGTCGATTTCGTTAAGGGTTTCTTCCTTTAAGCGGACGGTTATTACCTTGTTGCCGTCCTCGCCTCTTTTCTTTATTATTAAAGGTTCGCTTTTAAAGTTGCTCATAAATATAGATATCTCCTTATTCCTTTAATATTATTTTAGATTGACAAAAGATATAACTATATACTACAATTATATTTAGAAATGATAGTTTATATGATATTGAAATAGATATCATAATAATGATGAGGAGAAAAAAGTGAAGGATTTGGTTATTTTGGGCGGAGGCTCTTTTGCCAAGCTTTTGCATTGCTATTTAAAAGAAGAGGGAAAAAGGAATGTCGCCGCCTTTGCGGTGGAAAAAAAGTATTTAAACGATACTTCCACGCAGGAGGGCTTGCCGGTTGTCGCCTTTGAAACGGTAGAAGAGCTTTATCCGCCGAATAAATACGAAATAATAATGGGGATAGGCTATTCCGGAATGAACTCCTTAAGGGAAAGATTGTTTTACGAGGCTAAGAAAAAGGGATACTATATAGCTTCATTTATTCATTCAACGGCGACTATAGCGAAAGACGCGGTTATAGGCGAGGGGAATATTATTTTTGAAAAAAGCCTTATACAGTCCTTTTGCGAAATAGGCAGCGGAAATTTGATATGGTACGACGTAAAAATTGCGCATAATGACAAAATAGGCAGCTTTAACACTTTTGCGGGAAATTCAAGCCTGTCAGGGTTTGTCAATATCGCAAACCGATGCTTTTTGGGAAACTCCTGCACCGTTATTAATAACGTAAATATTGCGGACGAAACGCTTGTGGGTTTAGGCGCCGTCGTTAAAGCGGACACAATGCCAAAAAGCGTTATAGTTCCGGCAAGAAGCGTGGTTTTGCCGCAAAAAAAGAGCGCGGAGTTTATATAAATTATGGACAAAAACAGGAAACTTTCGTTTATAATTCCCTGCTATTTAAGCGAGGGCTTGGTTAGCGGCGTTATTAAAGAGATAATAAATACCGTTGAGGGGAAAAATCCTTTTGAAATAATAGCGGTTAACGACGCTTCTCCCGATAATGTGTTAAAGGAGCTTAAGGAAGCGGCGAAAAAAGACGGTAGAATAAAGGTTATAGATCTTGCAAAAAACGGAGGAAAGCACTGCGCGCTTATGGCGGGGTATTCC
>CAKSBK010000138.1 GCA_934438035.1 uncultured Christensenellaceae bacterium | reverse complement strand
CCCTCAAACGGAGCGCCGTACACCATAAAATATACGGAGCTTTTCCCCGTAAGCCCGCAGCATATGTAAATAGGCGCGCCCGTCGTATTTTTTATAACAAGATCCGGTCCCCCGGTGGAAATGGTGGCGTCCAAGCCCATGTTTATATACCCTACGGGAATAGAATGATTTTTCCTTTGCGTTGCCGTAAGGTCCGCCTTTAGGGCGGCGCAATATAAAGTCGAGCTTATTTGGCAAACTCCCCCTCCCGGCTGATCTTCGCTTCTTCCCGAAATATACCCCGGGGCAAGCTTCCAGCCGTTTTTCTCCGTTCTGTCCCCTAAAATCGCATTTAGCGAAAGGCTTTCCCCCAGCTGAAGCGTAATTTTATTTGAATTTATAATATTAACGCATTTTTTTATGTTATATACCCTGTTTTCGTCGTTATAAGGCGCCTCTGCGTAAGAAGTTTCAAAATAGCTTCTTAGAACCACGCTGTTTTTAAGCTGCTCCTCCGTAACCTCCGGCTCCGTTTTCTTTATCTCTATATTCGCCGTGTTTTTCCCCTCCTCCGCCGCCTTTAACGCTGTGTTTAAAAACGTTTCCGGGTCAACGTAAACCCCCTCCTTTTCATGCGTATAGCTGAAGCTTGATTTTTCCCCCGGGGTAAACTGCATTTGCGCGTTAACGGCCTCGTTTGAAAGCTCCGCCGCTGCCGTCTTTATCTTTTCAGGCTCCTTAAAGCCCTCTATTTTCATTGTTATATTTCTTGGCGACCTCTTGTTTTTTATTCTGTCTATAAGCCTTCCCTCTTTTCCCTCTAACATCAACTCTTCCAAAACAGCCTCCGTATCAAAGGAGACTTTAAAATCCTCCGCGGTAAACGTCATTTTATTTTCTCCCGCGTATGCCGTAACGTTTATTTTTTTAAGCAGCTTATTTTCTTCTTCTTTAAGCTTCTCTTTCGCCTCGTTATACCTAAGCCCTCCTATATCCATCCCGTTAACCGTCGTTCCCGCAATAAACTTTCCCGTAACAAGCTCCTTTTGCCTGTCCTTTTCGGAAAGCTCTCCTCCGGAAAACAGAACTGCCGCAGCAATCGCCGCAGATATCCCCAAAACCGCTAAAACGGCCTTTAAATTAAATTTCATACTCCGCCTCCTCCTCGTAGCCCTTAAGCGTTTTTAAAAGCTCCGCAAGCATTTTTTCCGGACACGCCAAATATATTTCCCCCGCCGCGCTTACTTCCTTGTTCATTTCGCAAAAGGCGCCGCAAAGGCAGCATTTCGCTTCAGCGCTGCCGTTTTTTGTCATTACGAAAAGCCTGTTTGAAACCGCGGCGAACTCATGCTCCATCTCTATTTCAGAACAATCCGAAAACCCTAGAAGCGCGCTTACTCTCACTCCTTTTTCACTGAGCTTTTTTGCATACGGATAAACCGCCCGGGCGCCTTTTTCCCAAGCGGCAAATATTACGTCATTTTTATTACCGTTTTTATTTTTTATTTTTTTTACGAGCATCGCGCACCCCCGCTGCTTTGCATATTTAATATACTCATTTACTGTGATTTTGCGCAAAACCACAACTTAATATTCATTTATCGCATAAAAGACGAAATATTATTCATTACTATATTTTGTTAGTATTATCGCTCGTCATACAATATATTGTATTTGCGATATTGACACGGCACACTATAAGTAGTATTATTGAGTTGTAAGGCGAAGCAGTACGCCTTAAAGCTAAGCGATAACGGCGCTTTTTTTGCGCCTTCACAGAGGGAGAGATTTTATGGAATTACAGTCGGTTATCAAAAGAGACGGCTCTACCGTTCCCTATAACAGAGAAAAAATTATCACGGCGATAAGCAAGGCGAATAACGAGGTTGAGCCGGAAGAAAAAGTAACGGACGAGCAAATAGAAAATATAGTCCGCCTTATCGAAAAGCGCAAATGCAAGCGTATGCTCGTTGAAGATATACAGGATATAATCGAAACCGAGCTTATGGCGCTTGATAAATTCGTGCTCGCAAAGACTTATATCATTTACCGTTATTCCCGCGCTTTGGTAAGGCGCGCCAACACTACGGACGAATCTATATTAAGCCTTATCAAAAACTCCAACAAAGACGTTATGGAGGAAAACTCCAACAAAAACGCAAGAGTCGCCGCAACGCAGAGAGACTTAATCGCAGGCGAAGTATCAAAGGACTTGACAAGGCGTATACTTCTTCCCGAAAAAATTTCAAAAGCTCATGACGAGGGCATTTTGCATTTTCACGACGCTGATTATTTCCTGCAGCCTATTTTTAACTGCTGCCTTATAAACATAGGCGATATGCTTGACAACGGAACGGTTATGAACGGCAAGCTCATAGAAAGCCCCAAAAGCTTCCATGTGGCATGTACCGTCATGACGCAGATTATATCCTCCGTCGCAAGCTCTCAATACGGCGGTCAATCCGTAGATATACGCCATTTGGGAAAATATCTGCGCCGCAGCAGAGATAAATATACCCGCGAATACAAAGATAAGTTTGCGGATTCCATGTCTGACGAGATGATTAAAAAGCTCGTAGACGTTCGCTTAAAAGACGAGCTTAAGGCAGGCGTTCAGACCATACAGTATCAGATAAACACTCTTATGACCACAAACGGTCAGTCTCCTTTCGTTACTCTGTTTTTAAACTTAACCGAGGGCGACGAATATATAGACGAAAACGCAATGATCATTGAGGAGATACTGCGCCAGCGCCTTGAGGGAATTAAAAACGAAAAGGGCGTTTACGTTACCCCCGCTTTCCCAAAGCTCATATACGTCTTAGACGAGCATAATTGCCTAAAGGGCGGAAAGTACGACTATTTAACAAAGCTCGCGGTAAAATGTTCCGCAAAGAGAATGTATCCCGACTACATCTCCGCAAAAAAGATGCGCGAGAATTACGAGGGGAACGTATTTTCCTGCATGGGCTGCAGAAGCTTCCTTTCACCCTGGAAGGACGAAAACGGCAACTATAAGTTTGAGGGAAGGTTTAACCAGGGCGTCGTCTCCTTAAACCTGCCGCAGATAGGCATTCTCGCACAGGGCGACGAAGATAAATTCTGGAAGCTCATGGACGAACGCCTTGAATTATGCTTTGAGGCGCTTATGTGCCGCCACAGAGCTTTAAGAGGAGTTTTATCCGACGTTTCCCCCGTTCACTGGCAATACGGCGCAATAGCCCGTTTGGGAAAGGGCGAGCCTATAGACAAATACCTCTTAAACGGCTACTCCACAATTTCTCTCGGATACATCGGTCTTTACGAGGTTACAAAGCTCATGAAGGGCGTTTCTCATACCGACCCTAAGGGAGAGGAATTTGCTCTTCGCGTAATGAAGAGAATGAGAGCGGCATGCGAAAAATGGAAAGAGCAGACCGGCCTCGGCTTCGGCTTATACGGCACTCCCGCAGAATCTCTTTGCTATCGCTTTGCACGCATAGATAAAGAAAAGTTCGGCGATATCAAAGACGTCACGGACAAGGGCTATTACACGAACTCCTATCACGTAGACGTCCGCGAGCATATAGACGCTTTTTCAAAATTCGCCTTTGAGAGCCAGTTCCAAACAATAAGCTCAGGCGGAGCGATAAGCTATGTTGAAATTCCCAACATGCGCCACAATTTAAAGGCGCTTGAAGACGTCGTCCGCTTTATTTACGACAACATCCAATATGCGGAGTTTAACACAAAGAGCGATTATTGCCACGTCTGCGGCTATGACGGAGAGATAATCATAAACGACGACAACGAATGGGAATGCCCCAACTGCCATAATAAGGATCAGGCAAAGATGACCGTAACAAGGCGCACCTGCGGCTATCTCGGAGAAAACTTCTGGAACGTCGGCAAAACAAAGGAGATAAAGGCGAGAGTACTCCACCTGTAATACATAAATGAACTACGCAAGTATTAAAAAATGCGACGTTGCAAACGGCCTCGGAGTGAGAGTTTCTCTCTTCGTCTCCGGCTGCGAGCATTACTGCAAGGGCTGCTTTAACGCAGAAGCATGGAGCTTTACATACGGCGATAAATATACGGAGCAGACGGAGAAGGATATTTTAGAGTATCTTTCCCCGAAATACATCTCCGGGCTTACTCTTTTGGGAGGAGAGCCCTTAAATCCCAAAAACGCACCCTTTTTAATAGGTCTCGTTAAAAAAGCGAAAGAGCTTTACCCCGAAAAGGACATTTGGTGTTACACGGGATATACCTTAGAAGAGCT
>CAKSBK010000137.1 GCA_934438035.1 uncultured Christensenellaceae bacterium | reverse complement strand
CGAAATAGGCCCCGTTACCCAAAACCTTTCCGACACCTTAACCGGCATTCAGTGGGGTACAAAGGAAGACGAATTCGGCTGGACCTATCCCATAAAGAAAAACTGACGCATACAAAAGCCGTGCATATAAAAATATGCACGGCGCTTTTTTATACCGAAAAACGTTAAAGTATAAATTCCTTTATCTTATCAAGATCGTTATTAATTATAAGGCGCTCGTCAAAATCAATCTCTTGCAAAAGCTTTTTTGCTAGAGTAAATTCTCCCACCCACGACGGATCGTGAGCGTCCGAGCTGACTACTATGTTCACTCCCACGTCCATACACAGACTCAGCATTTTTTTGTAATTTTTTACGCAGTTAAGCCGCTTATCCTCTTTTACAAGCGAGCTGTTGTTAAGCTCAAGAGCAACGCCGTTTTCCTTTGCCGCAGAAACCAAAAGCTCATAATCAAGCGGAGTGTGGTCGTCGTCGGGGTGGGAGATTATTTTAACCTTTTCGTTTTTCATTCCGCATATTATATTTTCGGTATTCTCTTTTCTCCCCGCGTCGTTATAGCATTGCGTGTGTATTCCCAAAACGGCGTATGAAAGCTTGTCTATATACTGCTGCTCAAGAGAAATTTTTCCTCCGTTGAGCACGTTTATTTCGCTTGAATGGACTATTTTTACCCCGTAAAGCTCCTTTGGAACAACCTGTAAATTATTATAATAAAAAGGGTCTATAGAGCCCGGAATACCCGGCGCATGTTCCGCAAAGCCTATCATCAAAAGCCCTTTTTCCTGCGCCGCGCGCGCCATTTCCCTTATCGTGCCGTATGCGTGTCCGCTTGCTATAGTATGCGTATGAAGGTCCGCAATAAGCTCTTTCATTTTTTCTCCTTAAAATATAAAAAGCGGCAAGAACACCTGCCGCCCGATGAGATTTATTATTTTAAAATCTGTATTTTTCCGATTATCGGAAGCTCTCTAGTCTGATCCGTCGCCGCATTAATTATTCCTATTACTGAGAACACCGTGCAGGCAATTTCCAAAAGCGCTATTGATATTCTTATTATAGTTAAAAGAATACCTATAAAAATCACACCATAGCCGAGCGAGCGGGCTATTATGCCTATTATTATATTTAATACAATGCATGCCGCCTCAACGATTCCTAAAGTAAGACCCTGATTAAGGTGGAATTTCGCCCCCTCTTTATCGCCCGCAAAGTATGCCACAAGCCAACCTATTATTGAGCAATAACCTACAATTGACGTAACTTTTTTATTCATTTTATTCTCCTCACAAAGCTGTATAATGCGTTAAATATTATAACATATCCTAAAAATAAATCAACCCCCGTTAGAGAGCTTTTGCGGCGTTAAGCGCGCATATAAGAGCGTTTGAAGCGGAGACGTATCTTATAAGCTCCCTGTCGTCAACCCTGCCTCTGCCGAGGTTAAGCTTCACGGCTTTTGTCTCTAAAGCGCTTGACACTCCGACATATACCGTGCCTACGGGTTTATTTTCGGAAGTCTCCGGCCCTGCGACGCCCGTTACGGAAACGCCTATATCTGCACCCGAAAGCTCTTTTACACCCCTTGCCATTTCAATGGCGGTTTTTTCGCTAACCGCGCCGTATTCTTTAAGCGTATCCTCGCTGACTCCCAAAAGCTTGCGCTTCGCCTCGTTTGAATATGTGCATATTCCGTAGGAAAACACGGCGGAGGCGCCTGAAATATCCGTAATCCTCTTTGAAACGTATCCTCCCGAGCAGCTTTCCGCACACGCAACCTTAAGCCCCTTTTTAGCCAAAAGCTTTACGAGCGCCGTTTCTATATTAGGCTCGTCAACGGCATATACATAGTCTTTAAGCATTTCAGTAATTTCCGCTATCACAGGGCGCATAAGTTTTTGCGCTTCTTCTTCCGTCTTCGCCTTCGCAGTTACCCTTAAAAGACATTCTCCGTCTTTTGCATACGGTGCAGCGGTAGGATTATTATGCGAGGTTAAATAATCGTGCATTATCTGCTCCATGCTGCTCTCTCCTATTCCGAAAAGCTTTATGGTGTGAGAAGCTATAACCTCTTTTGAAAAGCTCTTAAGATAAGGCAGAACATGTTCTAAGAACATGCTTTTCATCTCTCTCGGCGGTCCGGGAAGAAGTATTGCTCTTTTTTCCTCTCCTTCAATAATCATACCGGGCGCGGTTCCGTTATGGTTTGAAAGAACCTTGCAGCCCTCGGGAAGCATTGCCTGTTTAACGTTGTTCTCTGACATTGCCGTTCCCCTCGCCTTAAAGTATTCTTTAATCGCCTGCAAAGAGGGTTCGTGTAAAACGAGCTTTTTTCCGAAATATTCCGCCGCAATTTCTTTTGTAAGGTCGTCGTAAGTAGGCCCCAGCCCGCCCGTCATAATTACGGTATCATTCCTTGAAAACGCAAGATTCAGGCTCTCCTTAAGCCTTTTAGGGTTATCCCCCACAACCGATTGATTATATACGTTTATCCCCAAATTCGCAAGCTCTCGGGATATATAAGCCGCATTTGTATTAATAATGTCTCCTAAAAGTATTTCCGTTCCCACGCATAAAATTTCTGCTTTCATAGTTGTTCTCCTTTGTTAATATGATATCACTGTTTTAATAGTTTTTCCACAGTCAGTTAAGAAG
The DNA here is from genome assembly GCA_934438035.1 of uncultured Christensenellaceae bacterium. Classification (GTDB taxonomy): domain Bacteria; phylum Bacillota; class Clostridia; order Christensenellales; family Christensenellaceae; genus HGM11616. The sequence goes on along the minus strand of CAKSBK010000137.1, from coordinate 1,618 downwards.
CGCAACAGCGTAATTTACGGCAAGAGCGTATGCGCACCAAATAACATACGGAGTAATGAGTATCCCCGCGGCAAGATTTTTTTTATACGCAAAAGCCGCAAGATAAACCGCGCATATAAAAATTACGATAAGCAAAACAAGCGCCCCGCCTATGCTCCTGCTCTTAAAAAACACCACGCACCACAGCGCCTGCAAAAACAGATTTAAAAGATAAACAAAAGACCCCTTGCCGTCGTTTTTTAAAAGAACGAGCGCAAAGCTTGCCGCAAAAAGTACGTAAAGCACGCTCCACACTACCGAAAACACAACGGGCGGCGGCTGAATCGCGGGCTTTACAAGACTTAAATACCATTCGCTTAAAGTATCCGTAAGAAGCGCGCTTGCCGCCGCAAACGCCGATGTAACGGCTATAGGAAAAGCTATTTTCCATATATTCACTTTTTTCAAAAAAACACCCCAATATCGTTTTTTACAATATATGGGGCAAAATGTATTTTAATGTCAGTTGAGTTCGTCCAAGCTTAAAGAAAAACTCGGCATACAGTTTTCCATATAATACTTGACCTCAGGAAGCGAATAGGAGTTTATATCGCTTAGCAGATTTTTGCTTGCGCTTAAAAATTCCCTGTTTCCGCTGTTAAGCTCGGTAATGCACTTAATATAAGCCGTTATTTTATCCGCCGCCTTAACGATGGGATAATATTCGTCCTGCTCATTTATCATTACAGCTCTATATTCTTCCGTAAGTTCTTTCGGAAGCATTGACAAAAGCTTTTCGTTGGCTATATGCTCTATTTTTTTATAGCTCTCTTTTATCTGCGGGTTATAGTATTTTATGGGCGTTGCAAGGTCGCCCGTAATGACCTCGCTTGTCTCATGGTAAAGCGCAAGAAGAGTCACCCTTGAAACGTCGTAATTTTTACCGTAAAATTTATTTGCGATAAGCGCCAGCGCATGCGCCGTTACGGCAACGTCAAAGGAATGCTCCTTAATGTTCTCCTGCTCTGTGTTTTTCATAAGACCCCAGCGCTTTATATGCTTCATTCTCCACAAATAAGCGTAAAAGTGAATCATTTCATATTTCCTTTCGTATAAGTATATCAGAATATTTTAACGGGAGGCAAAGATGCCGTCAATAAAAAGAACAACCGCTTTTATAATTTCTCTTTGCGCCTCTGCGGCGGCAATCATATTCATGATAAGCGAAAGCAAAAAAGACGCCGAGCCTGTTTTTATGCAGCCGCACTGTTCTCTTTGCGTTTATGACGAAGAAAGCCTTCTTCCCGTGCCTCTGTGTTCAATATATATTTTACCCGAAGGAGAGTACCATAAAACGGACTCAAACGGAAAGCTCTCACTTTCGGGAAACGACATAAGTTTAATCGTTAAAAAAGAAGGCTACGCTCCGCATATACTTCTCCATGCGGATTCAAACGAAGACGCAGTCGTGCTTCTTAAAAAAAGAGGGTTAACCCAATACAGCGTAAGCTTGGGTAAGTCTTATTTAAATAAGCTGCTTTTATCCGAAAAAACCTCGCTTACGCCCTTAAAGACCTCAGAAAGCTCCGAATAATCCGTATAATTTCCCGAATACAGCTCTAAAATTACAGGGCCGTCA
>CAKSBK010000136.1 GCA_934438035.1 uncultured Christensenellaceae bacterium | reverse complement strand
GTATGCTCGCAGTTTATAATGTCGAGCTGAACTCTGTCAGCGTAGTAAGGATCCGCCGCAACCATCTCTGCGATTGCCTGCATGTTCTGTCTCCAGTCGTTGCCGATAAAGGAGTTGGAAAGCGCTATTCTGTATTTGCCATCCGTTTTTCCGCCATTGCCGCCGTTGCCGCCGTTGCCGCCCGAGCAGCCCATGATAAGCGTCGCCGTTAAAAGGACGAGCAATATGACTGCAACCAAACTCTTCTTTTTCCTCATTCTTTTTTCCTCCAAATAATATTTTATGACTTTCCCGCCTTAGGGAAACTTATATTTGATTTTTTTTGAAATACTTTTCCAACAAGTTTGACGTTTTATGTTCAACTTTTATCATCTTTGATTGATTTACATCATTTTAACATGTCGTTTTATGTTTGTAAAGCATTATTTGTTGATTTTTTTGTTTTTTTATGATATTATTTATTTAAATTCAATCAAACTATTTCAAGAGGTAATCATGTTCGCTGCCGAAAGAATCAGAAAGATAAAGGAAATACTGCTTGAATACAAACACGTTGACATTAACACACTATGTTCGCTTTTGGGCTGTTCCGTCGCGACCGTAAGAAGAGACCTTGATAAGCTTGAAAGCGAGGGGTTTTTGTTAAAGGCTTACGGCGGCGCTCTCCTTAATGAAGAAAACAATTCCGGCGTCAACATAAGCGGCATTGACGACCCTTATATAGACGACAAGCTCGCAACCGCAAAAATAGCCGCGACTTTGGTGGAAAACGAAGACATCATATATATAGGCCCCGGAAGCACCTGCCTGGAGTTTGCAAAATGTCTTAACGAAAAGCGCAGACTTACCGTAATTACAAACAGCATCAAGGTTGCAGACGCGGTTATTGACAAAAACGACAGCACCGTTATTCTTTTAGGAGGCACCTTAAAGTCGGAGAAGGATAAAAACCACTACACCTACGGCCCTACCGCACTTGAGGAGATTTCCCGTCTTTACATCAACAAGGCGTTTTTCACCGTAAACGGAATCAGCCTGAAATACGGCTACACAATAGCCAACATGAACCTTTCCGAGCTTTACCGCGCGTTTATGCATCAGGCGGAAAACAATTACATCATTGCGGACAGCTCAAAGTTCGACCAGCGCAGCATGATTAAAATTGCCGATATAACCGAAATGAAAAACGTTATCACAAACGTAGACGTCAGCTCGAAATACAAGGAATTTTTCTTTTCAAACAAGGTAGCCATATACACCTCGTTTGACGAAAAATAGCTCGCCGCGGAGGGTTTTTATGAACGACACTGTAATCGAAATAAACAATCTTTCAAAAGCCTTTAACGGCAACCCTATACTTAAAAATGTCTGCATGCGTATTGAAAAGGGCTCCATTCACGGCCTTTTGGGGTTAAACGGCGCAGGAAAAAGCACCGTCATTAAAATACTCTCCGGCATGCTTCAGCCGGACTCCGGCGATATATTGATAAACGGACAAAAGGTCGTTTTAAAAAATCCCCTTGCAGCTAAAAAGGCGGGCATTGCGACAATTCACCAAAGCATACCCCTAAACCAGTCCATAAGCGTGGCTCAATATATGTATATGAACGTTTCCGTTGTAAACACGGGGGAATTTCGCCCCATGAGCTTTACGGCAATGAACGAAAAATGCACGCGAATTTTCGGGGAATTAAATCTTGACATAAACCCCCACGCTTCTTTAAAATCCCTAAGCCCCGGTCAGCTGCAGCTTGTGCATATAGCAATAGCCGTCGCCTTAAAGCCCGCCGTATTGCTTTTAGACGAGCCCTACAGCATGCTCACAACGGTAGAATCCGAAGTGCTCTCAAGACTTTTTAAGAGCATGAGCGAGGGCGGAATGGCAATACTCATGGTTACCCACGAAATGAACGACGCGATTAATTACTGCGACGAGATTTCAATTTTAAAGGACGGCGTATTATCCGAATTTTTAAACATTAACGCTACGAGACAGGAGCTCATCGAAGCCATTACCGATAAAAATCAGGCGTATACATATCCTTATATTAAAAGAAGCCTTAAAAGAAATTTCCTTATTGTCGACCGTGTTTGCACAAACAAGCTTAAAGACATAAGCTTTACACTCTCAAAGGGAGAAATTTTGGGCGTCGCCGGGCTTTTGGGCTCCGGCAAAACCTCTCTTGCCCGCACTCTTTTCGGGGTGTATCCCGTAAAAAGCGGACAGATAATCTTAAACGGAACACGGCTTAAATTGAAAATGCCCTATGACGCTATAAAAAACAAAATCTGCCTCATGCCGGAGGATATAATTAACGAGGGAGTAATAGAAGCCTTCAGCGTTAAAAACAACATATCGCTGCCTAACCTTAAGGACGTTTCGCACTTTCGGCTGTTAAACCGTTCAAAGGAAAACAGGATAGCCAATAAGTTTATTAAAAAATACGTCATAAAGACGCGCTCCGCAGCGGAGCCGGCGGCGTTTTTATCCGCAGGCAACAAGCAAAAGCTCTCCATTTCAAAATGGATATTTTCAAATTCCTCCGTTCTCATAATGGACGACCCCACCTCTGCGGTGGATATATCCTCAAAGGTGGAAATCTATAACTTCATGAACCGCTATTGCCTTGAGGGAGGAAGCATACTTTTTATCTCGTCGGATTTTGACGAGCTGATAGGAATGTGCGACAGAATACTGCTGATGAGAGAAGGCGGAATTTCACAGGTATTTTCAAGAAAGGAATTTGACGCGGACGAAATTATCTCCGCTCTTTCAAAATAATTAATATTTACCGTGCCGTTACGGTAAAATATCATATTTCCCCACAATAACGGCAGCTCGGCGATTCTTTCGCCGAGTTTTTTTATATAAAAAAAAGCGCCTCTTAAAAAAGCGCTCAAAAACAAATTTAAAGCTTTTTTTCCACCGTCTTTTCCCCCAAAAAAACGGGAGAAATCTTCCCCGCGGAAAGCTCGCTTATAAGCTTTATAAACCTTTGCTCCTCCCCGCATGAGACCAGCACACTCGCCGTTACCTCGCTTAAATAGCTTACGTCGTCTATCAAAAAGCCGTTTTTTAACAGGCTCGCCTGCATCTTTCCCCAAAGGTTAAAGGGCAGCGTAACGGAGTAATTTAAATAGGGAATATATGAAAACCTTTCCGCCGCGGCGCATACCTCGCTTACGCTCTGCGTATACGCTCTTACAAGCCCGCCCGCGCCTAAAAGTATTCCACCGAAGTATCTCGTTACAACGCAAAGCACGTTTTTAAGCCCGGAGTGCTTTAACGCCTCAAGCATGGGTATTCCCGCCGTCCCCTGCGGCTCTCCGTCGTCCGAAGAGCGGGTATATTCCCCGCTTTCTCCCACGATTATCGCAGAGCAGTTATGCGTTGCGTCCCAATAAAGCTTTTTTACCTCCGCAAGCTTTTCCTGCGCCTCCTCCATGCTGCAAACAGGGTAAAGCCTGCCTATAAATCTCGATTTTTTAATAATAAGCTCCCTTTCGCAGGGAGCTTTTATAGTTACATATTCTTTCACTTAAGTATTACTCTGTGGAAAACCTTCTTGCCCTTTTTAATTATGAGCCCGTCTTCCTCAAACATATCCTCGGTTATAGGCATAAACACGTCCGTCACCTTTTGCCCGTTAACGGAAACGCCGCCGCCCGCAATGAGCTTTCTTCCCTCGCCCTTTGATTTGCATAAGCCGCAGGTCACCATAAGCTCTAAAATAAAGCCGTTTTCGGAAAACTCTTCTTTTGTAAGCTCGGTGGTGGGCATAGCCGTTTTATCCGTGCCGCCGCCGAAGAGCGCCGCGGTAGCCTCTGCCGCCTTGTCCGCCTCTTCTTTGCCGTGAACCTGCTTTGTAACCTCGTAAGCGAGAATTTTTTTCGCCTCGTTTATTTCGCTGCCCTCAAGCGCGCCTAACCTCTCAACCTCCTCCATGGGAAGGAAAGTAAGAAGCGCAAGGCAGTTTCTGACGTCGGAATCCGCAACGTTTACCCAATACTGATAGAACTCGTAAGGCGAGGTCTTCTCCGGGTCAAGCCAAAGAGCGCCGCCCTCCGTTTTGCCCATCTTTTTGCCGTCGCTCTTTAACAGCAGCGAGCATGTAAGGCCGAACGCCGCCTTTTGTTCCTTCCTCCTGATGAGGTCCGCGCCCGCGAGGATGTTCGACCACTGGTCGTCGCCGCCCATCTCGAGCTTGCAGCCGTAGCGGCGGTTGAGTTCGAGGAAGTCGTAGGCCTGCATGACCATGTAGTTGAACTCGAGGAAGG
>CAKSBK010000135.1 GCA_934438035.1 uncultured Christensenellaceae bacterium | reverse complement strand
CCTACGTATACGGCTATGCCGATAAAAAGCAGGAAAAACAACGGCATCATCACCTTGTTTACTTTTTCAATACCGTTTGAAATTCCGAAAAACACAATTGCAAATGTAATAATTAAAGCTAAAATATGCCATATAGCAATATTATGCCCCGTCGCCATTTGAAAAAACGTTCCTTCGAAAAAGTCCTGTCCGCTGCCTGCGATAACGCTTCCCGAAACCGAGCCGAAGAGGTATTTTAAAATCCAACCGACTACTACGGAATAGCCTATTGCAAGCGCAAAGGAGCCCAAAACGGGAATTACGGAAAGACCGCAGCCTATATTTTTATTTTTAAAGCGCTTTTCGGTTACCTTTTCAAAAGCGCCCATTGCTCCGGCGCCGGTTGCCCTGCCGAGAGCCATTTCACCTATTACTCCGGTAAAACCTATTATTACTACGCATATAAGATATGCAATTAAAAACGGTGCGCCAAACTCAGAAACGCGGCGGGGGAACAGCCAAATGTTTCCCATGCCTACGGCAGAGCCGATACATGCCAATACAAAGCCGAAAGACGTCTTAAAAGAATCTCTCTGCGCCGAGGGGTTATTATTCATATATCCTCCATAAATTTACAAAATGCTTGCATGTTTTATAAAAACATAACGATATTATATCATATTTTATGCGGGTCGGGCAATAAAAAAGCGGCTTTACGCCGCAGTTATAATTAAATTTGCAGTAGTTTATCAAAAAACGATTTGACTCTTTCATTTTTTGTGTTAGAGAATACGTCTTCCGAGGTGCCGGATTCAATAATGTTTCCTTCGTCCATAAAAATAACGTTGTCGGAAAGCTCCCTTGCAAAGCCCATTTCATGGGTTACAATTATCATTGTTATATGTTCTTCCGCAATGGATTTAATAACCTTTAAAACTTCGCCCGTAAGCTCGGGGTCAAGAGCGCTTGTCGGCTCGTCAAAACATATGATTTCCGGGTTAACGGCCAAAGCACGTGCTATAGCGACTCTTTGCTGCTGACCTCCCGAAAGCTCGCAGGGATAGCTGTTTTCCTTAGAGCTTAAGCCGACTTTTTTAAGGAGCTCTCTTGCAATTTTTTCCGCTTCTTCCTTAGAAACGCCTTTTACAACGGTAGGGGCTATAGTGAGGTTTTCCATAACGGAGAGGTGAGGAAAGAGGTTGAAGTTCTGAAAAACCATGCAGAGATTGCCTCTTATTCTTCTGAATTCGTTCTTGTCGGGATAAACTACTTTTCCGGTATCGTCGGAGCAGAGCTTTTCGCCGCATATTTCTATTGTTCCTCTGTCAACGGTTTCAAGTCCGCAGATACAGCGAAGAAGCGTGCTCTTTCCGCTTCCGCTCGGACCTATTATCGACAACACCCTGCCTTTTTCCAAGGAAAGGTCTATGCCGTGGAGTATTTCATTTCCGTCAAAGCTCTTTTTTACGTTTTTAATATTAAGTACTTGCATTTTAAATACTCCTTACAGCTTGTAATAATCAAATTTCTTTTCTATGCGGTTAAAAATTAAGGTCAGAAGGCTTGTCATAATTAAATAAAACAGAGCCGCAACCGCAAAAGGCATTAGGTTAGAATCTCTTTTAACTATTATCTGCGATTCCCTTAAAAGGTCGGATACGGATATAATGTAAACGAGAGAAGTGTCTTTAACAAGCGTGATTACTTCGTTGCCCACAGGGGGAAGAACGCTTTTTAAAACCTGAGGAAGTATGATTTTTGTAAAAGACTGCTTTCTCGTAAAGCCCAGCATATCGGACGCTTCATATTGTCCTTTCGGTATTGATTGGATTCCGCCCCTGAAAATCTCCGCAAAATAAGAAGAATAGTTAATGGCAAAGACAAATATTGCCACGCAGATTCTGCCGGTTGTGGTTCCCGTTCCCGGTATTTTAAGCATCGCAACTGCAAAGTAGAAAAACAGCAGCTGAAGCATGAGCGGGGTTCCTCTGAATAAAACAATAAACCCTTGGCAAAACCACCTGATGGGCGAAATTTTAGACATTCTTCCGAAACAGACTGCAAAGCCCAGCGGAATGGAGAAGACGAGCGTAAAGACAAATATGAGCATTGTGACGCCCGTGCCGGATAACAGGGTGCTCATAAATGAAGAAAAAGAGTCCCAGCTGCTAAAATAAATCATTTAAATACCTTTCTTAAATAACATGAAATGCGACCCGGAAATTTTTCGGGTCGCTAAAATTTATATAGCTTATGTATGAAGCAAGTTGATTTCAGTCGATTATGGAAACGTCTTTACCGAACCACTTTTTGGATATTTCCGCAAAAGTGCCGTCGGCAACAAGCTCCTTTAATGCGCCGTTAACCTGCTCGGTTAATGCATCGTTGCCCTTTTTAAAGCCGATTGCATACTCTTCCTCGCCGAGGTTTTCATCTAAAAGTCTGTATGCGTCGGATTCGCTTGAGGTGTAGTAGTTTATAAGTATTTCGTCTGCAACGAGAGCGTCGATTGTGCCGTTTTTAAGCTCTTGAATAGCCATCATGTTATCGTCAATCTCTATAAGCTCGCCAAAGCTTTCTTTAACCTCAGGATTTGCGTCTATAGCGTCCATTGCGGTTGAACCTGCCTGTACGCCGACAATTTTTCCGGAAAGATCGGCAAGCGTTTTAATGTCGGAATCTGCAAGAACTACAACTGCCTGAGTGTTTTTCATATAGGGAATCGAGAGGTTCATGCTTTCCTTTCTCTTCTCGTTAATTGAAAAACCGTTCCAGAGGCAGTCAACAGCGCCGCCGTTTAACTCAACTTCCTTGGAATTCCAGTTAATGGGCTGTAAAACAAGCTCATAGCCGAGTTTTGCGCAAACTTCTTTTGCAACGTCGATGTCAAAGCCGACGATATCGCCGTTTTCATCGGTATAACCCATGGGAGGGAAGCTGTCGTCAAGTCCTAAAATAAATTTACCTTCCTGTACCGTGACGGTATTTTCATCGGTCTTCTGACCGCAGCCCGTGAAAGTGAGAGCAAGCATAAGAAGTACCGTTAAAATAGCAAAAAATCTTTTCATTGTTTATCTCCTGCGTGTTATTTAAAAATTTTGCAGATAACTGCTACACGCTTATTATACTTTACCATGATAAAGAAGTAAAGAGCTAAATCAAAAAAGTATATTGAGAAAATTTAATACATTACTTGTTATATTAAAATCTTTCAAGGAAGCTGTGGCGCAATCCGTCCGTTTTATATTCCAAAAAAGTATCCGCGTGAACATTGTGAAGACTGTTAAATATGTTTTCTTCAATATTCGGATTGATTTTTTTAAGCTCGGAAATTATCTTTTTTGTCTCTTTTCTCTTTGAAGCGGACTCATGCTCGTCGGCGTTTGTCGCTTCGGTAAATTTGCACGCGCAGCGCAGGAAGGTTAAGCCGTTGTAATTTTGCCAGGAGATTATGCTGTCTTCTTTTATCATATAAAGAGGGCGGATAAGCTGCATTCCGGGAAAGTTTTGGCTTTTAAGCTTAGGCAGCATGCCTTGAATTTGTGCGCCGTACATCATAGCCATAAAGGTAGTTTCGATTACGTCAGACATATGATGACCGAGAGCGATTTTGTTGCAGCCCAATTCCTGCGCTTTGGCATAGAGATGCCCTCTTCTCATTCTTGCGCATAAATAACAAGGGGAAGAGGGTATTTCGGAAACCGCTTCAAATATATCCGAATTAAATATTTCGGCTTTTATTTCCAGCTTTTTTAAATTTTCCTCTATAAGCTCCCTGTTTTTTTCGTTGTAACCGGGATCCATAACTATAAATTTCAGTTCAAAATTTACCTTTGAAATGTTTTTGAGCATAGTCATTAACAATGCGAGGAGCATGGAGTCTTTACCGCCTGAAATGCATACGGCAATTTTATCTCCTTCCAAAACGAGTTCATAGTTTTTGCAAGCCTTGATAAAAGGGCTCCATATTTCTTTTCTGAATTTTTTGTTGATGCTGCGCACCGCACTCTGTGCAAAAGTAAGTTGTTTTTTCATATTCACTCCTTTTAAACATTTTAATATTAGCAGATGAGAGTATTTTTGTAAATCTTGAGGTGTTGCAAAAAAAGTAAAAAATAATATTGACAAAACTGATAACGATGTGTATAATTAACGATGTTGTGAATATCTGGGTGTGGCGCAGTTTGGTAGCGTGCTTGAATGGGGTTCAAGAGGCCGGAGGTTCGAATCCTCTCACCCAGACCACAGTAAACCGAGCTTTTTAGCTCGGTTTTTTTATGCCTAATAACTGCGGTGCGAAAAAAG
>CAKSBK010000134.1 GCA_934438035.1 uncultured Christensenellaceae bacterium | reverse complement strand
CAGTTATAGTGCCTATAGGCGGCGGCGGACTCATTTCCGGCATAGCGTATACAATAAAGAGCCTTAACCCCAATATAAAGGTTTACGGCGTTCAGGCGTCGGGCGCGCCTTCAATGCTTAATTCGGTTGCGGACAAGCATATTGAAAAGCTTGACAGCGTTTTTACTATTGCAGACGGCATTGCGGTTAAAGAACCGGGCAGCCTTACCTACAAAATCTGCAAAGAATATGTAGATGATATTGTAACGGTTACGGATGATGAAATTTCTGCGGCGATTTTAGCGCTTATGGAAAAACACAAGCTCGTAACGGAAGGCGCGGGAGCGGTTGCCGTTGCCGCAGCGATGTTCGGGAAGATAGACCTTGAGGGCAAAAAGACGGTTTGCCTGCTTTCGGGAGGAAATATAGACGTTACCATACTTTCAAGGGTAATAACGAGAGGACTCTTGATGTCCGGAAGAAACTGCCAGCTTAATATCGAGCTTGTCGATAAGCCGGGTCAGCTTATGAACGTTTCAAGAATAATTGCGGAGCAGGGCGGAAACGTTACGGCGGTGCATTACGAGCATTCAAACGAGGGCTCGGACGTAAACGGCTGCCATATACGGCTTACGCTTGAGACGAGAAATTTTGAGCATATAGAGCAAATTAAAAAGGCTCTTACGGATTTTGGCATAAAGATTATAAATTAAGGGAGGCTCGAAAATGGAAAAGAAAATTATTTCAACAAAAAATGCGCCTGCGGCAATAGGACCGTATTCTCAGGCAATTGATGTTAACGGCGTTATATACACCTCGGGTCAGATTGCCCTATGCCCGTCTACGGGTGAAATCGTAGGAAAAGACATAAATGAACAGACGGAGCAGGTGATGAAAAATCTTAAAAACGTGCTTAACGTTGCGGGAGCGGATTTTTCAAATGTCGTAAAAACCACATGCTTTTTAGCGGATATCTCTGATTTTGCGGAGTTTAACGAGATTTATTCAAAATATATCGATTCCAAACCTGCACGCAGCTGCGTTGCGGTTAAAGCGCTTCCTAAGGGCGCGCTCGTTGAAGTCGAGATTATTGCGTATAAGGACTGAGAAAGAGAGGGTAAAAATGAAAAATACAGAAAAATATACCAGACAATTTATTCCTGTAGAAAACCCCACGCGCAGGTGGGCGGAAAAAACATATATCGATAAGGCGCCGGTTTGGTGCTCCGTTGACTTAAGAGACGGAAACCAGTCGCTTATAATTCCCATGAGCCTTGAGGAAAAATTGGATTTCTTTAAGCTTCTTGTTAAAGTGGGCTTTAAAGAGATTGAAGTAGGCTTTCCTGCCGCAAGCGAGACGGAATATACTTTTTTGCGCACGCTTATAGATAACAATATGATTCCCGACGACGTTACCGTTCAGGTTTTAACGCAGTCAAGAGAGCATATTATAAGAAAAACGTTTGAGGCGCTTGAAGGCTGTAAAAATGCAATTGTTCATCTTTACAATTCCACCTCTGTTGCTCAGAGAGAGCAGGTTTTTAAGAAAGACAAAAAAGAGATTATAGATATTGCCGTTGAAGGCGCAAAGCTCTTTAATAAAATTGCTGAGGAAACCGGCGCAAACTATAGATATGAATATTCTCCCGAATCATTTACGGGAACGGAGCCGGACTTTGCGCTCGAAATATGCAACGCCGTTCTTGACGTATGGAAACCTACTCCCGAAAGAAAGGCGGTAATTAACCTCCCCGTTACGGTTGAGCTTTCCGCTCCTCACGTATATGCAGATCAGGTTGAATATATCTGCGATAATATAAAATACAGAGATTCTGTTGAAATATCGCTTCACCCTCATAACGACAGAGGCTGTGCGGTTGCGGATTCCGAGCTGGGGCTTTTGGCAGGGGCGGACAGAATTGAAGGTACGCTTTTCGGCAACGGAGAGCGCACGGGCAATGTGGATATAATAACGCTTGCACTCAACATGTATTCCCAGGGCGTTGAGCCGGGGCTTGATTTTACAAACATCCCGGAGATTTCAAAGCTTTACGAAAGAGTAACGAGAATGCAGGTATACGACCGTCAGCCATATTCCGGAAAACTTGTTTTTGCGGCGTTCTCCGGTTCTCATCAGGACGCTATAGCAAAGGGCATGAAATACCGCGAAGAGAGAAACGAAAAAACTTGGACGGTTCCTTATCTTCCCATCGACCCTTCCGACGTCGGAAGAGAATACGAGACGGACGTTATCCGCATAAATTCACAGTCCGGCAAGGGCGGAATAGGCTATATGCTTGAGCATAACTTCGGATATATTTTACCCAAGAAGATGAGAGAAGACGTTGGATATACCGTTAAAAATATTTCAGATAACGCGCATGCGGAGCTTTCTCCCAAAGAGGTGCTTAAGGCGTTTACCGATAATTACGTTAATATTAACGACCATATAGAGCTTATTGATTATCATTATAAGCGCACGCCCGATATTATCGTTACTTTGACCGTTCGCATAGACGGCGAGGTTAAGGAACTAATCGCAGGCGGCAACGGACGTCTTGACGCGGTTGCAAACGCAATTAAAGAGAGTCTGGGAGTAAGCTTTACTGACCTTACTTACGAAGAGCATGCTTTAAGCTTGGGCTCAAGCTCTCAGGCAATTTCGTATGTAAGCATAACTCTTCCCGACGGCAAAAAGTCTTGGGGCGCCGGTATTAACGACGATATAATCGCATCTTCGATTTACGCATTGTTCTCGGCGATTAACCGCAGTTTAAAGGAGGATTAATAATTATGGCAATGACAATGACGCAGAAAATACTTGCGGCTCATGCGGGGCTTACTTCGGTTGTTCCCGGGCAGCTTATCCGCGCTAAGCTCGATATAGTATTGGGAAACGATATAACAACTCCCGTTGCGGTTAACGAGTTTAACAAGGCGGGTTTTACGGAAGTATTTGATAAAGACAGAATAGCGGTGGTTTTAGACCATTTTGTTCCGAATAAGGATATTAAAGCGGCGGAGCAGTCAAAATGCTGCCGTGAGTTCGCCTGCAAGCATTCCGTTTCGCATTTCTATGACGTAGGAAAAATGGGCATTGAGCATGCTCTTCTTCCCGAACAGGGCGTTGTTACCGCCGGCGACTGCATAATCGGCGCAGACAGCCATACATGCACATACGGAGCTTTGGGTGCGTTTTCCACCGGCGTAGGCTCAACGGATATGGCTGCGGGAATGGCTACGGGAACAGCGTGGTTTAAGGTTCCTTCGGCAATAAAGTTTAATCTTACAGGAAAGCTTAACGAATATTGCAGCGGAAAAGACGTTATTTTATCTATAATAGGTCTTATAGGAGTTGACGGCGCGCTTTATAAGAGCATGGAATTTGCGGGAGATGGCGTTAAGTCATTATCCATGGACGACAGACTCTGTATATGTAATATGGCTATTGAAGCGGGCGCAAAGAACGGAATATTCCCCGTCGACGAGATTACGAAGAAATATCTTGACGGCAGAAGCGAAAGAGAATATAAAATTTTCGAAGCGGATGAAGACGCAGAATATGAAAGAGTTATAGATATAGACCTTTCGAAAATAACCCCCACAGTAAGCTGTCCTCATCTTCCGGAAAACACAAAACCCGCAAGCGAGCTTAGAGATATAAAGATAGATCAGGTCGTAATAGGAAGCTGTACAAACGGAAGAATGGAAGATATGCAGGTTGCTTACGACATTCTTAAAGGCAAAAAGGTTGCGGACGGTTTAAGAGTAATAATAATTCCCGGAACCATGCAGATTTTGCGCGAATGTGTGGAAAAAGGCTTTGTTACCGCGTTTATAGACGCAGGCGCAATTGTTTCAACGCCTACGTGCGGTCCTTGCCTCGGCGGATATATGGGCATTTTGGCTGAGGGCGAAAGATGCGTTGCGACGACGAACAGAAACTTTGTCGGACGTATGGGTCACGTTTCAAGCGAGGTTTATTTGGCAAGCCCGGCAACTGCCGCAGCAAGCGCTCTTACAGGCTATATAACAGATCCTAAGGAGGTTAAGTGATGAATACTCAGGGTAAAGTTTTTAAATATAAAGACAATGTGGATACAGACGTAATTATTCCCGCTCGTTATCTTAACACTCCCGACGCAAACGAGCTTGCGCAGCATTGCATGGAAGATATTGACAAGGATTTTGTTAAAAACGTAAAAAAAGGCGACGTCATTGTTGCGGGCTGGAACTTTGGCTGCGGCTCTTCAAGAGAGCACGCTCCTCTTGTAATTAAAACCTGCGGAACCGGCTGTGTTATTGCAAAGAGCTTTGCGCGTATATTCTACAGG
>CAKSBK010000133.1 GCA_934438035.1 uncultured Christensenellaceae bacterium | reverse complement strand
CTGCTGCGCAAAGCATCAGAGAGAGCTTGCCGTAGCTATTAAGCGTGCAAGAGTTATGGCTCTTCTTCCCTATGTTGTTGACTGAGCTTTAAATTTAACCGCCGTTTTCGGCGGTTTTTTAATGCTTTTATACGATGTTATCTAAAAATTATATTTTATTATTTAATTTAAAAAAGCACTTGATATTGAGATATCGATATTGTATAATATAGCCGAAAAAAAGATAATTCCCGCCGATTATAAGCGGTGTAAATAGTTTCTTCATTTTAAGGCTCGCCTTTTAAGGCGAGCCGTTTATTTTTCGGGAAAACGGGTTATAAAAATAAAAAGATTTTAACTTCTCGTAAACAACGCATGTATGAAATTGACAATAAGACGTTTTCGGGTTAAAATCGTAACATCAAGTAATAAGATATAAGGGAATATTTCCCGTGAAGAAAGGAAAATTGAGTTGAAAAGATTTTTTTCTATATTAATTGCGGTTTTGATGCTTGTTATGGCAATTCCTTTAACCGCAGGCGCGGAAGGATCCGTGCAGCTTTCGGTAAGCGTAAGCCCGGGAGAGCTTGTTGAGGGAGGAGACGTAACGGTATATGTTTCCGTAACGAACGCTACCTCTTCGGATATTAACGACTGCATGCTGATAATAGACGGAAGCGACGTAAAAGAGTATTCCTCTTTGGCTCCGGGGCAGACTGCGGAATATACCGGAAGCTACACCGTCAGCACGAGTAAGCTTTCAAGCGCAGTTCCCGTTCAGTTTACGTACAGCGGCGGCAGCGTAAAGAGCAGCTTTACAATCAACAAGAAATCCGCGAACGTTAAGGTGGGAACTATTGTTAAGGTTGACAGCACCACCGTAACAAAGGGCAGCAAATCAACCTTCTCTTTTGCGATAGAAAACCAGGGCGACGCTAAGATGGAAAATGTAAAGCTCGTTGCGCCTCCGCTTAACGGAGGAAAGCCTCTTGCGGACGCTTTTAACCTTTCGGAGGGAAAGGTTAACATGATAACCTATTCCGAGGTTTTGGAGGAGGATTCAAAAATCACTCCGCAGATAACCTTTACCGTTGCGGGCAAGGAATATCAAAAGACTATGGATCCCGTCAGCGTTACGGTGCAGGATCCCGACGTTAAGGTGGAAATAAAGCTTAAGGATCCCGATACGGTGATTCAGCCGGATAAGGAGTTCCCCGTTTCCATTTATATTGAAAATACCGGCAATTCCGATTTTAAAACGATCGAGCTTTTTGACAACAACGAGGAAAGGGTTGCTATAGACAAGACCTCTCTTTCATCGGGAGAATTTCTTTCCGCGGAAAAGAATATAAAGCTTTCCGAATCAAAGGACATCGCCTTTACTCTTAAGGCGACGGATTCATCCGGAAACAGCTTCACGTTTAATTCCAACGTTTTAAGAGTGGAGGTAGGAGCGGCAAACCCGGACGACTATACCAATCTTCTCGTTTTAAAGATTGAGCCTAAATCGGATAACCTTGAAAAAGAAGGTCCCGCAGAGTTCACCGTTACGATTGAAAACAAGTCTGAGGTTGAGCTTACAGAGCTTGTTGTGTCCGAAGAAAGCTTGGGAGAAATTCAGACATACCCGAGCATTGAGGCGGGCGGAACGCTCTCCTTTGACCTTAAAACAGTTGACGACGTTACAAAGGAAACCGTATTTAAGTTTGTTTTGACGGCGAAGGATTCGGACGGCAAAGATATAACCGTTGAGGCGGAGCCGGTTACCATAACCATAGGCGGGGGAGGCATAGGCGCCCTCGGCATAATACTTATTATACTTGCCGTGCTTGCGGTTGCGGCGGGCGTAACCGTTTTCATACTCTATAAGCAGGAGAAGATAGGCAAGGGAGCAAATAAAAACGCCACCTCGGCAAAAAGACCTCCCGTAAGACCTGCGGCGGAGCAATACGTTCCTACGGCGCAGCCCGTAAAGCGTGCAAAAATACGCACGGCGACGGACGAGGACGACGAGCCTAAGGATTTAAACTCTTTCGGCTTTGACGACGAGCCGGAGGAGCCGGAAATGCCCGATGAGCCGGAAGCTTCGCAGCAGGAGCCAGAAGCGGCGGAGCCGGAAACCGCTCAAAGAAGAGTGAGAAGAAGAGAATACGACGACAGGAACGACTTCTAAAAATTAAGAGCGCTTTTATGCGCTCTTTTTTATACGAGGAAAAATAAAAAAGGGGGAAGACAAAATGAAAAAAATATTTGAAAAATTAGTTTCAATGCTGCTTTTAACGGCGTTTTTGTTAAGCGCCGCGGCGTGCGCAAAGGGAGGAGAAGCTGCGGACGTTCCGCCGGAAAAATCCTCGGAGGAGGCATCGGAAACGCAGGCGCCCCAAAAGCCCGCTTTTGCCGTGTGCGTTCCGTATATTGATCATCCGAACTTAAGAGCGCTCGTTTTGGGAATGGAGGACGCATGTAAAGCGGAGGGATATGACGATATAAGCATACTTATGCCAAAAGAGGGCGAAAACGCGGCGGAGGGAATGAAGAACGCAGCGCTTGATTGGGCAAAAAGCGTTGAGGGGCGCCCTGCCGCAATAGCATATTTGCCCGTAACATATGAAAGCGAATATCTGCCGTATAAACAGCTTAAGGAGATGGGAATATACGTTGCGCTGCCGAATAATGCGATATTTACAAATCAGGACGAGCTTGATCTTGATTCAAGCCTGCTTGAAACGGAAAACTACGATAAGGCGCAGCTGCCGGAGGGCGTAGACTTTGAAACCTGCTCAAATAAATATAAGGGCGGAAAATATGCCGCAAGGGAAGTTGCGGAGCATATTGACGGCAAAAAAGGCGAAGTGGTTATAACCTCTTTAACAATTAACGCGTCAAATTACGCCTATGCCGGCTTTAAAAGCGAATTTGAAAGGTTAAGAGAGAGTTATGACCTTTCGGGAATCACGCTTAACGAGCTTTCAATGCTCGGAATGGATTTTGAAGAGGCAGAGGACACTGCCGAAGCTCTTTTAAACAAAAATGTTATAGCGGTGTTTGATTTTTCCGGTATTAAGGCGAGCTTATGGGAAGAAGCATTAGAAAAGGCGGGAAGAGACAGAAAAGACGTGTTTATAGAATATATGGGGCCGTTTGAGCTAAACGCTAAGGCTTATGTCGATAACGATATAGACGGGCTTATAGGCTTCAGCTTATATGAAGAGGGATATAACTGTATTAATCTATTTTGCAAGCTTCTTTCCGGAAAAGACGTAGAAAAGTTCACTCTTATGGAGCCTAAAATATCGGAAGAGGAGTTAAAAACAATGCCGGGGAGCTACGAAAGGGCGGCAAAAATAATTGAGGACGACGATTATTTTGAAAAATATATAAACAGATAAGCTTAAAGGCGGCAAATTAAGCCGCTTTTTAATTTAACAAAAGTATTATTTGTTTACAGAGCATTTTTGCGGTGGTACAATGTTTATTAGTATGTAAACGGAAAAGAGGCATTTTAATGATATATTTTGACAACGCCGCAACGACAAGACCCATTGCGGAGCTTTCCAAGCTTGCGGAGGAATATCAAAAGGATATGTGGTTTAACCCTTCGGCGATGTACCCATGGGCGGTTGCGGAGGAAAACAGAGTTAGCGAATGCCGAAGAGTGCTCGCAGGTGCGATAAACGCAGACCCTAAATGCGTTATTTTTAACTCATGCGGCACGGAGGGAGCGAATACCGTAATTTTAGAGGGCTATAAAAAACAGGGAAATAAAAAGCTTCACTTTATTACTACGACGTTTGAGCATCCCTGCGTTTATAACAGCTTTAAAAAATTAGAGGAGCAGGGGCATGAGGTAAGCTATGTTTCTCCGAGAGCGGAAGGTCATGTTTTTGCTGAGGATGTTGCGGCTCTCGTTAAAGAAAATACGGCGCTTGTAAGCGTAATGCACGTTAACAACGAAACGGGCGCGGTAAACGACGTTTGCGGTATTGCGAGCGCAGTTAAAGAAAAAAACCGAGAAACGCTCGTCCACGTTGACGGCGTTCAGGGCTACGTTAAATGCCCGCTTAACTTTAAAGACAGCGAGATTGATTATTACACCGCTTCGGCGCATAAGCTGCACGCTTTAAAAGGCACCGGCGCGCTGTTTTATAAAAAAGGAGCTCCCATAAAGCCGTATATTATAGGGGGAGGACAGGAAGGAGCTTTGCGCTCGGGAACGGAGAATACCTTCGGAATATACGTTTTTGCAAACGCCGTTTCGGAATATATTGATAACAGAGACGAGTATATTGAAAATATGCTTAACGTAAGAAAGGTGTTTTTAAACGGCTTTAAGGAAATTCCGGGGGTGAGGATTTTAAGCCCGGAAAAGGAC
>CAKSBK010000132.1 GCA_934438035.1 uncultured Christensenellaceae bacterium | reverse complement strand
CATAGTTTCCCTTGCGCAGGCGTTTAACCGTTTTTATTACGACATAAGGGTAATCGACGAGGACAAGGAAAAAACCGCTGCAAGACTTATGCTCACAAAAGCGGTTAAGCAGGTAATTAAAACGGGGCTCTACCTCATAGGCATAGAGGCGCCCGAGAGAATGTAAAATAAACATCATTTTGAAAGGAATGTTAAAATGCTGGATATCAAGAGAATAAGGCAGAACCCCGAGGCAATAAAGGCGGCGGTTGAAAGAAGAGGAAAGAAAACAAGAATAGACGAGCTTTTGCAGCTTGACGAAAAAAGAAGAGAGATCCTTGCGGACGTGGAAACCAAAAAGGCAAAGAAAAACGAGGTTTCAAAGAAGATTCCCGCAATGAAAAAGGCGGGGGAGGACACTTCCGCAATCTTTGAAGAAATGAAGCTTTTGGGCGACGATATTAAAAAGGACGACGATATAGTTTCCGAGCTTGATTCTCAAATAAAGGAAATTCTTCTTTCTATTCCCAACACTCCCAACAAGGATATTCCGGACGGCCTTTCCGACGCAGACAACGTTGAGATAAGAAAATTCATGGAGCCCACCAAGTTTGATTTTGAGCCTAAGGCGCATTGGGATATCGGAGCGGATTTAGACATTCTCGACCCGGAGACTGCGGCAAGCGTTTCTGGCGCAAGATTTATGTTCTATAAGGGTTTAGGCTCAAGGCTTGAGCGCGCGGTTTATAACTTCATGCTCGACGTTCACACGGAAGAGAGCGGATATACCGAGGTATTCCCGCCCTATATCGTTCACGAGCGCTCTATGTACGGCACGGGTCAGCTTCCCAAGTTTGCGGAGGACATGTTTAAAATAGAGGGTCAGCCCTATTACCTCATTCCCACGGCGGAGGTTCCCGTAACTAACATGTATAGAGAAAAGGTGCTTGACGGCGCAAAGCTGCCCATTAAGCACTGCGCATATTCCGCCTGCTTCAGAGGCGAGGCGGGAAGCGCCGGAAGAGATACGAGAGGGCTTATCCGCCAGCACCAGTTTAACAAGGTTGAGCTTGTTAAATTCGTCCGTCCGGAAAGCTCATATAACGAGCTTGAGCTTTTGACGGCAGACGCCGAAAAAATACTCAAGAAGCTTGAGATTCCCTATCACGTGGTTGTTCTCTGTGCGGGCGACATAGGCTTTTCCTCCGCAAAGACCTACGACATCGAAGTATGGATGCCGAGCTACGGAAGATACGTTGAAATTTCCTCCTGCTCCAACTTTGAGGATTTCCAGGCAAGAAGGGCGAACATCAAGTTCCGTGACGAAAAGACGGGCAAAACGGAATACGTTCACACGTTAAACGGCTCCGGCCTCGCAGTCGGAAGAACGGTAGCGGCGATACTCGAAAACTATCAGCAGCCGGACGGCTCCGTAAAGGTTCCCGAGGTCCTTATACCCTATATGCATACGGACGTTATTAAGTAAGCCGCAAAAAATGAATTAAATTATTGCATTAAACTTGCAAAAAAGGTTTGACAACAGGTTTAAATATGATACAATAGTTATGTGGTGTTGTGCAAATTGTTGTGTTCAGTTTGTTCATGGTTTTTTCGAAGGTCGCTGCGGAACCGCAGCGGCCTTTTCCGTTATTTTAGGAGGAACCCATATGTCTAAACAAAAACCGCCCTTTAGGGCGTTTAGAGATTACGACGCTGTTAAATTCGCCTATGAAAATCTTTCGCAGGAGGATTTTAAAAAAATTTACCGCTCGTACCGCCTGACGTTTTGGCTGCAGCTTTCGCTGTTCGCCGTCTTTTTGGCGGCGGTTGTTTTGGAGCTTATTTTTATCCCCTCGGAGACGGTGCCTAACGGCTATGCGGATAAAAAGACGACTATAATATTATTTGAAACCGCATTTTTTATTTTCCCGGCGCTTCCCGTGTGGCTTATAATAACAAACCTAACCTGCGCAAAAGAATGGCGAAAATATTTAAAATGGTATAATAGCCTTCCTAAAGAATAAATATAAGCATATAAAAACCGGCCCCAAAAGAAAGGTCGGTTTTTTAACTAACATAAATTCGCCTTAACCCACATACCACGAAAGTACATTTATGAGCTTTGCCGCCTCTATGGGCTTTGCGATATGCGCGTTCATGCCGGCATTTTTCGCCTTTAAAACATCCTCCGCACAATCGTTTGCCGTCATTGCGATTATGGGTATTTTCTTTGCGTCCGGGTGTAGAGAGCTTCTTATATCCCGCGCCGCCTCAAGCCCGTCCTTTACGGGCATTATTATATCCATCAAAATAAGGTTAAACCGCCCCTCCTTTGACGATATGAAAATGTCAAGCGCTTCCTGTCCGTTGACGGCGCTTACCGTTTTCGCTCCGGCATGAGTCAAAATATATTCCGCAACTTCCCTGTTCATGGCGTTATCCTCCGCCAAAAGTACGGTTTTTCCCGCAAGCGAAGCGCCCTCTTTTCGCTCTGCCGTTTTTACGGCGACCCTCTCCGAAAGCTTAATCGGCAGAGAAACGCTAAAAGAGCTGCCGTTGTCAAGACTGCTTTTTGCCTCAATATTTCCGCCCATTATGTCTATAAGCTCTTTAATTATCGTAAGCCCCAGACCTGCGCCGCCCTCGCTCGTTTCGTACTGCACAAACGGTTCATACATATGCTTTTGAAATTCCTCGCTCATGCCTATTCCGGTATCGGTCACGTTAAATATAAAAAGCGCTTCTTCATCGCTTATATTTTCCTCTTTAACGCTTACAAACACGCTGCCGCCGCAGCCCGTATATTTAATCGCGTTTGTAATGAGATTTTCTAAAATCCTGCGGATATACGGCAGGCTCCCCGAAAGGTTCTCGTGAGAAACCTCAAGCTTGGGACCAAACAGCTCAATATATTTTTCCTTTGCAAGCGGGCGCATTATATCGCAAATATCCAAAAGCTCGTCTTTTAAGTTAAACGGCTCGCATACAAGCTCGATCCTTCCGCTTTCAAGACGACTTGTGTCCAAAACCTCGTCAATCAGCGTTTTAAGCTGCTTTCCCGCATTTATTATTTTATTGAGCGAGCTTAAAACAAGCTCTTTATCGTCTATGTTTTCGCAGGCAATTCTTGCCATTCCCAGAATTCCGTTCATAGGCGTGCGGATATCGTGAGACATCTTTGACAAAAACAGCGTTTTGGCATTGTTTTCGTAAACCGCCTTTTCCTTTGCCTCCAAAAGCTCCTGTTCGTGTTTTTTTAGGGAGTCGATATCGCATACTGATATAAGCCAGGATATATTTGAAAACATATCGGTTACATCGAGCGTTGCGACGCGCACCCAGAGAAAAGAGCCGTCCCTTCTTTTCATTTGTACGTCAAAAGTGACGGGCGAAAGCGATATATACTCCGAAAAATCTTCGTTGCCCACCAAAAGCGCCGAAAGAAGATTTCCGCTTTTTTCCTCAAATTCGTCGTCCGTTTCATACCCGAGCATTTGCAGGGCGAGCTTACTTATGAGCTTTACGGGAAGCCCCTCGCCGTAAGTTCCGCCTATTATTCCCACGCCTTTATTCTTTATAAGAAGAAGGCGTATATTTTCTTCCAGCTTTTCGTTTAAGGCGATAGACTCGTCGTTAAAATACAGTTCCTCGCCGTAATATGCTCGTGTTGACATTGTTTTTCTCCTTAAGTGATGCGGTTTTGCAAATTAATACAATTATAACTTATTTTGCGGGCTTTTCAAGTCATGACCACCCCTAAGAGGGGTGGCATGACAAGCGACCTATAAGGCCTTATAACAGCCGGCGCCTAAATAACGCCGGCTTTCACTTTGTTCAAGCCTCGGAGGAATGACTGCCTGCTACCCTTAAAAGGGTTTATGTATTCTTTCTTTGATAATGAATCCTCTATCTGATCCTGCTTATTTTGTTCTCGGATATACTTTTGCACTGTTGATGTATTTATACCTACTGTGCTTACATAATAACCCGTTGCCCAAAAATTCCTATTGCCGAATTTGTACTTTAGATTTGCATGACGCTCAAATATCATCATTGCACTTTTCCCTTTGAGATATCCCATAAATTGAGATACACTGTATTTCGGCGGTATTGCCACGAGTAAATGCACATGATCCGGCATCATGTTTCCCTCGATTATTTCTACACCTTTCCATGCGCATAAATCTTTTATTATCTGCCGTATGTCTCTACGCAACTGATTGTAAATTATTTTCCTGCGATAGTTTGGTGTGAAAATTATATGATATTTGCAAATCCATTTTGTGTGTGCTAAACTATTAGCCATAATTAAACATCCTTTCTGTTTTTTTGTACTGAGACTTGAACAATCTTCAGTATACCAGAATGGATGTTTTTTGCTTAAGCT
>CAKSBK010000131.1 GCA_934438035.1 uncultured Christensenellaceae bacterium | reverse complement strand
AAACTACGTCGATTGGGACAGCGATAGCGTGGAGGCGGAAAAATGCTGCGAGCTGTGTAAAAAACGCGGCAAGAAAATCGTCGTGATGGAGCCTGTTAAGGGCGGAATGCTCGCAAGAATACCCGAAGAGGCGGAAAAGCTGCTTTTGGAGCATAAGCCCGATATGAGCATACCCTCCTGGGCGATACGCTTTTGCGCAGGCGTGGAAAATGTAATATGCGTTTTGTCGGGAATGAGCAATATGGAACAGCTTAACGACAACATCTCTTATATGAGCGATTTTAAACCGCTAACTGAGAAGGAAAGGGAATTGTTAAAAAAGGCGGAAGCCATAATAAAAGCTAACGTAAACGTGCCCTGCACGGGCTGCGCATACTGCGTTTCCGGATGTCCTATGGAAATAAATATTCCCAGAATTTTTCTCATGTACAACGGAATAAAAATATACGGAAACCTCTCTCATCAAAGACATTATTACAGAAACTACGTTTTAGACCACGCCCGCGCAACTGATTGCATAGAGTGCGGCGCATGCGAAGAAATATGTCCTCAGCACATAAAAATAAGAGAGGAGCTTAAAAAAGCGGCTATGCAACTGGAGGTGTAATATGAAAAAAAGGC
Source organism: uncultured Christensenellaceae bacterium (assembly GCA_934438035.1). GTDB lineage: Bacteria > Bacillota > Clostridia > Christensenellales > Christensenellaceae > HGM11616. Next base: position 3,756 of record CAKSBK010000131.1, on the reverse strand, counting down.
TTATGAATATAGCGGCGGCGGTTATGGCTGCGTTTGTAATTACGGGCTGTTCCATAATAAAGCTGCCGTTTAATGTGAATAAACCGACGCAGGATTCAAAAACTCCGCAGGAACAAACAGAAGAAGATAAAAAGCTTGACGAATTTTTAGACGAACAGTTTATAGATACTCTTTCGCAAAGCACGGTAAATATGCATTTTAGGCTAAAAGACCCGGAGAGCATGGGGATAGAGCGCCCGGAAAAGGGAACGTTCGGAGAGTCGGGCTACGACGAACAGGAAAATGCGGAGGAATATTTAAAGCTAAAAGAAGAGCTTGATAAAATTGACAGAGAAAAGCTTTCGGAAGAGAGCAAAAACGACTATGATTTTATAGTAAAATATATAGATTATCTCATCGTGCTTAACGAATATCCGCAGTTTTCAACGGAGCTTGACCCGAATTACGGAATAGCGGAGGGCGTTAAAAGCGTGCTTTCTTCATATAAGTTTTATGTTGAAAGAGACGTTCTTGATTATTTTGACCTGATTGACGAGGCGGAAGAGGTGTTTTCCTGCGCGATAGAGCAGGAAAAAGAGAAGGAAGAGCAGTACCGCATTGCGGACTTTACGGCGCAGGCGACTATTGAAAATATAGACACCTTTCTTTCTGACGAGGGAAGCGAGCTTATAGAATCATTTTCCGAGAGACTTTCGCAATGCGAGGGCTTAAGCGAGGATAAAATAAAAGAATATGCCGAGAAAAACGAAGAAGCGGTAAGCTCAAAGCTTTTGCCGGCATATAGAAAGCTAAGGGAAGATATTTTAAGCATAGGCAGTGAAAACGGGCTAAATAAGGGTCTTATATATTACGACGGCGGAGAGGAGTATTACAGTGCGCTTCTTTCGTATATGTCTTTTTCCGACAGAACGCCCGAGGAGATTGCGGATAAAATAGTCGATAGAACGACGGAAATCGCAAAGCGCTCAACCGAGCTGTTTTCTAAATATACTGAGCAGGCGACAACGTCTGATTTTAACGACCTTACCGCAGACGATATATTGCAGCTTTTAAAGAAAAGCACGGCGGAGGAATATCCTGAGCTTAAGGATATAAGCTACACCGTAGAGGAAATACCGTCTTCTCTAAGAACGGGAAACACGCTTGCATATTACACCATGGCGCCGCTTGACGACTCGGATATAAACTTAATAAACTATGACCCGGCGGAGGACGACGACGCGGAATTTTTCATAACGCTTGCGCACGAGGGCTATCCCGGGCATATGTATCAATGGAATTATTTTATTGAGAACGACGAGCCCAAGCTCTTTATGTCGATTGAAAATACGGGATATTTAGAGGGCTGGGCGATGTATACGGGAATTAACAGCTTAAAATACTGTGATTTTGAAAAGGCGGGTGTGCCCTCTGAGTATTTAATCGAGCTTTATTCGCTGAACGAGGAATACGGATATCTCATGAGTGCACTATGCGATATATTCGTAAATTACTACGGTTATACGAAAGAAAACCTGGAAGACTTTTTAACAGAGAGGGGATTTGAAAAGCAGGCGGCGGATTCACTTTACGAAACCGTTATAGAAACGCCGGGGCTTTACCCGAGGTATTACTGCAGCTATCTTGAGCTTGTGAATATAAGGGAAAAAGCGGAGCAAAGCCTGGGAAACGACTTTGACGTAAAAGAGTTTAACACGATTATTCTTGACACGGGCATATGCTATTATTCTCAGCTTGAGGAGACTGTGGATAAATATATTGATAAAAAAGCCGCATAAATTAAGGAGGAAGAACATGAAGGTATTATTGATTAACGGAAGTCCGCATAAGGAGGGCTGCACATACACCGCCCTTAAGGAAATGGCGGATAAATTAAACGAGCTTGATATAGAAACGGAAATAGTGCATGTCGGAAATAAAGCGATTGCCGGCTGCATGGGCTGCGGCGGCTGCAGAAGATCCGCCGATAAAAGCTGCGTCATTAAAGACGACTGCGTAAACGAAATAGCAAAAAAAGCCGCCGAGGCGGACGGAATCGTAGTAGGCTCGCCGGTGCATTACGCCGCCGCTTCCGGGCAAATAACCTCGCTTATGCACAGGGTGTTTTATTCTCACTCAAAGGAGCTTGTAAATAAGCCCGGCTGTGCGGTCGTAAGCTGCAGAAGAGGAGGCGCCTCCGCCGCGTTTGACCAATTAAATAAATATTTTGCGATAAACAACATGCCTATAGTCACTTCTCAATATTGGAACCAGGTTCACGGGAACACTCCCGAAGAGGTGAGAAGGGATAAAGAGGGAATGCAGACAATGCGCACGCTTGCCGTTAACATGGCGTGGCTGCTAAAATGTCTTAAGGCGGCAGGTGAGGCGGGAGTCGCCGCGCCCGTTTACGAGCCTAAGCTGCACACGAATTTTATTGAATGAAATTGACGGAAAATAAGTGTTGACAATGAAGTATACTGTGTATATAATTTAGTAAACCGCAGATGAAGAGTAAGTACTTTAAAGCTTAAGCCTTTAAGAGAGCCGGCGGTGGTGTGAATCCGGCAGGACAGCTTTACGGGAATGGACTTCGGAGGGTCGTGCCGAATTGAGTAGGGCGGACGGAGATGATGCTTCGTTAAAAAACAGGGTATATGTCAGTATACCGCTAAGCGGACGGTTTTCGTCAATTTGGGTGGCACCGCAGGAGTATATTATCTTCTGTCCCATTATATATGGGACAGGAGTTTTTTTATTAAAAAATAATTATAAAGGAGACGCAAACATGGCAAAGGAAATTCCCTACAAAATCTATTTAAACGAAAACGAGATTCCTACGGAATGGTATAACGTACGTGCGGATATGAAAAATAAGCCCGCACCGCTTTTAAACCCCGGCACGCTAAAGCCTATGACGGCGGAGGATTTGGAGCCTGTGTTCTGTAAGGAGCTTATAGACCAGGAGCTTAACGACAGCGACAAGTTTATACCCATTCCGCAGGAGATTGTGGATTTTTACAAGATGTACCGTCCCTCGCCGCTTGTAAGGGCTTATTGCCTTGAAAAGGCGCTCGATACGCCCGCAAAGATATATTATAAGTTTGAGGGCAACAACACGAGCGGCAGCCACAAGCTCAATTCGGCAATAGCTCAGGCGTATTACGCAAAAAAGCAGGGCTTAAAGGGCGTTACAACGGAAACGGGCGCAGGGCAGTGGGGAACGGCGCTTTCCATGGCTTGCGCATATTTGGGGCTTGACTGCAAGGTGTATATGGTTAAGGTTTCATATGAGCAAAAGCCCTTCAGAAGAGAGGTAATGAGAACCTACGGCGCTTCGGTAACTCCCTCTCCCTCAACGACTACGGCGGTGGGAAGAAAGATACTTGAAGAGCACCCGGGAACGACGGGCTCTCTCGGCTGCGCTATTTCGGAGGCGGTTGAGGCTGCAACCTCCACTCCCGGCTATCGCTACGTTTTGGGCTCGGTTTTAAACCAGGTGCTGCTACATCAGTCCGTAATAGGCCTTGAGGCTAAAGCGGCTTTGGATAAATACGGCGTTAAGCCGGATATGATAATAGGCTGCGCGGGCGGCGGCTCCAATTTAGGAGGTCTTATTTCTCCCTTTATGGGTGAAAAATTAAGAGGCGAGGCGGATTATGAAATAATAGCGGTGGAGCCCGCTTCCTGCCCCAGCTTCACAAGAGGCGTTTTTGCTTACGACTTCTGCGACACGGGAATGGTTTGCCCGCTTGCGAAGATGTATACCTTGGGAAG
>CAKSBK010000130.1 GCA_934438035.1 uncultured Christensenellaceae bacterium | reverse complement strand
GGCTAAGAAGGACATGGAAGAAGAATAATAAACGTATTTACGGCGCCCTGCGGTTTTCGCGGGGCGTTTTTATATGCCTTAACCCGTGCGCCGCATAAAAAACGGCAGTATGTTTGTTCTATGCAAAAAAGTTAAATTTTTTATTGACAAGCTTCGCCGTCGGTTATATAATATCAATGTTGCAAGTTAATTGCGGCTGTGGCGGAATAGGCAGACGCGCACGTTTGAGGGGCGTGTGGGCAACCGTACCGGTTCAAGTCCGGTCAGCCGCACCATACGAGCGTTTATAACGTTTTTAAGTTATGGACGCTCATTTTTTTATATCTGAATCCTTACGGTAAATTATATTGGGGTAAATAAGTAAGGCTGTTAAAGACGCCGGCTTTAAAAAAATATCTTCCGTTAAATATAAAAAAGCTTCCGACGAAAAACAATTTGCAGAAGCTTTCATTTTAGATGTAAAACCTTATTTATATTTATTGATTATTCTCTCTGCGGCAAATTTTCCCGCCGCCATTGCCGAGGGGAGACCGCCCGGGCCCCACATCCACTGCCCGGCAAGATAAACGTTGTCTAATCCGTTTACTATATCCCTGCTGCCGGAAACGGGCTTTGCGTGTTTTGAAGTAAGAAAGCCCATATATGCTCCGCAGTAAGAATTGACTCTTTTGCTATAGCTCATGGGGGTCCATACGTCAAGAAGGCGGATTTTTCCCTTTAAAAAGGGATATTCTTCGGTTATGCTTTCCATGGCGAGAAGCGCTGTTTCACGCTTTTTTGCTTCGTAAGCCGCTTTATTTTCGTAAAGCGCTTTCCAATAGAAATAATCTTCTTCAGTTTGGGTAAAGCTTATCTGCAATATGCTTTTTCCTTCGGGACAAAAAGACGGGTCATAGTTATATGATTGGAGAATTAACCTGTTGTAAACCTGTTTTCCTACTGTTATATTTTTGCAGGAAAAAACGTGGGCTCCGGTGAAATTATCAAAAACTCCGTCAACTGCAAAAGCAGCCTGAAACGCTCCGCAGGCAAGGTAGCCTTCCTTTTGCGCATACATTTGAGACAGACCCTCGGGCATATATTTTTCCGGAAGAAGGCTTTTAAAAGTAAACGACGGGTCGCAGGCGCAGACTACATATTGTGCGCCTAAGCTTTGTCCGTCCGAAAGGTTTATGCCTAAGACGCGGTTATCGGAAATAATTAAGCTTTTTACGGGTGAATTTAAATGCAAAACTCCGCCGGCTTCTTCATATGTTTTTGCCATTCTTTTTGACATTGCAAGAGAGCCGCCCTCAGGAATATCGCCGTTTTCTCCGGTTACGGTAGCGTAGCAAAGTAAAAATGCATCAGCGCCGTAATCTTTAGGCATATAGTCGGTTATTGCCGTGCGGATAAGAGGATGCTTAAATCTTAAAGACAGGTCTTTAAGGTCGACTCCCCGGTATTCTTTTTTTAGCTTTGCCATTTTTCTCATTGAAAAAACGAGCTTGAGAATATCCGCCAAATTCATTGTTTCCGGCGGCTTATCTATTGGGTATATCATTTTTTCGGAAATTGCCGTGCAGTCGATGAGCTTATCGATTTCTTTTTTATCCTCCGGGGAAAGCGCTGTAAGCTCGCGACGCGTTCTTTCTTTATCTCTCCAAAATGTGACGGTTTTACCGTTAAGAGAGGAAGAGTAAAACATTTGTTTTTTATAAAGCTTGATTTCGTCGTTAAGAGCGCCCAATTCATAAAGAAGGGGATATAGCGCGCTTTGGGGGTTTGTGCCCGTAAGCCAATGTATGCAGTTGTCGATTGTATAGCCGTCTTTAAAAAAGCTGCTGCAAAGTCCGCCGGGGACCTCATTTTTTTCATATATTTCTGTTTTTAAGCCGGCTTTTTGCAGGAGTATTCCGGCGGTTAGCCCGGAAATTCCTCCGCCGACGATTATTATGTTTTTCATTATCTCACCGGTAAATTATATTATGCCGCAGTATGCGCACTAAAACTAATTATATCACATCGGGTTGAAAAAGTTTTACTTTTTTGGGAACCTTTGTTAAACGATATACGTCTAAAGTATGATAAAAGGAGAGAATACAACTTGAAGCAAAAAGCATATTTAAAACTTGCAATATATTCTTTAGCGCATTTTGCAGTCGATATGTGCTGCGCATGCATAATGCTTTCGGCAGCAAAAACCGCAGAAAACTTTCTCATTTATAACTTTTTTGCGTTTGCCATGCAAATGCCCATAGGCGTTGCCGCAGACGCAATAAACAAAAACTCACTTTTTGCGGGGGTGGGAATATTTTTTGTTTCGGCGGCGTTTTTGTTTTCCTCCCCGCTTGCGGCGGCTGTTGCTGCGGGAACGGGAAACGCAATGTTTCATATCGGCGGAGGAACGGAGGTGCTTTATGAAAGCGAAAAAACTTCAAGGCTCGGTGTGTTTGTGGCTCCGGGCGCTTTAGGGCTTTTTTTTGGTGCGCTGCTTTCAAAAACTAAAGGCGTCGGCGTTATACTCGCAGTTTCCTTGATTTTTTTGGGAATACTGTTTTTTATCCCGGGATTATTATGCGGAAAGTCTTTTAAAACGGCAAACGGCGAGCTTTCTTTAAAAACCGATAAAAACGGAATAATATGTGTTTTATGTGCGTTTATTGTGGTTCTTCTGCGTTCCTTTACGGGGTTTATGTCGGTTTTCTCGTGGAAAACGGGAGTATACTCGGTCCTTGCCGTTTTGGCGCTCGCTCTCGGAAAGGCGGCGGGAGGCTTTGTCTGCGACAGAATAGGGAAAGGCGCTTTAACGGCGATATCTCTGGGACTTTCCGGCGTATTGTTTTTATTTTCGAACGTTCCGGCAATTGGTTTAACAGCAGTGTTTTTGTTTAACATGTCTATGCCCGTTACGCTTGACCTTGCGGCTAAAAGCTTTAAAGGGGCGAGAGGCTTTTCTTTCGGGCTTATGACGTTTGCGCTGTTTTTGGGTTTTTTGCCGACGTATTTCGGGTATTCCGCAAAGGACAACGGAGCGCTTTTATGCGCGCTTTGCGCGGTATCCTGCGCGTTTATGTTTCTTTCTGTAAGAGAGGAAAAGAAAATTGCTTTTTAATATTGCGGTATCTTTGGTTTTGACGCTTTTAGCGGAAGTTCCGTTGGCGGCTTTATACGGTTTAAAAGGAAAAAAACTTGTGTTGTCGGTCTTGGTAAACATATTTACAAACCCTGCGGCAAACGTCGTTAACTATTTATTAAAGGCATATACGCAAGTTCCGTCTTATATTACTATTCTTGTTGTTGAAGCGGCTGTTATATTAACCGAGGGAAAGATATATAAAAGCTGTTTTAGCGATATAAAAGACCCTATGGTGCTTTCGCTCGCGCTTAACGGCATATCGTATACCTTAGGCGGGGCGTTGGCGACCGTAATTTAAAGGAGGTTAACATGAAAAAATTAAGGCTATTAATCACTTTTCTTATGCTTGCGGCTGTGCTTGTGATTTTCTGTGCGCCCGCATATGCGGACGTCATTTGGGAGCCGGAGGACAGCTTTTACACCTCTCATTCGGAAGAATGCGAGCACGATGAAAGCGAATGGTATGCGAACGCGAAATCGGGAGAGACGCCGGTTTATAAAAGTCCGGAAAACTCTTCCGTAATCGCCGTTGTTAAAAACGGTGAGGTGATAAACATTTCCTTTACGTATAAGGGGGAATACGGAATTACTGAAACGGCGCAATATACCGGCTGGGTTAAGCTCGGCGACCTTACAAGAAAATACGGCAATAAAGAATTTCTTAAGGAACACGAAAATGACTTCAGCTATAAAACATTGACGCTTCCGGAAAAAGAAAATACAGTAGCGTATACATACCCGCAATCGGGTGAAATACAGTTTGACGATTATCATATAGACGAAGGCTTAAGCAAAGAAGAGTTTTTGACATATACCGACGCCGAGCAAAGAACCTGGGTATATATTCCTTATATGTTAGGGCAAAAGGAGGCGTGGATTTGCGTTGACGACTGCGATAACGCAAATATTCCCGCCGAGACGGACAGAACCCCGCAAATTTACGGAAAGGATTTGCCCGCGGAGGGAGAAAAGCCTAAAATAACCGCAGTTAACGGAACGGTTTTGGCAATTTGCCTTGCCGCCGCCGCAGTTATAATAACGGGCGCGGTTATATTGTTTGTTTTTATAAAAAAGAAAAAGTAAAATAAATGCGCCGCTTTTTAAACAATGCGGCGCGATTTTGCTTTACAAAGAGTATAAAGGGAAATTGCTATTATCAACAGACTTATAATTTGAGAGGTTGAGAAAAATAGGACGGAGCCTCTGTCGTCTGCTCTTAAAAACTCTATAAAAAAGCGCCAAATTCCGTAAGAGAAAAGGTATGCGTAAGAGCATACGCCC